>CAZUFQ010000435.1:0-6249 GCA_964618735.1 uncultured Enterobacteriaceae bacterium | reverse complement strand
TTGAGTAAATGCGATGAAGTTTAGTGAACTTGTCAGACTACTAGAAGAAAACGGCTTCCGCTTGGTCAAAGAAAAAGGCTCTATTCGTTACTATGCAAAACCCGGCGTACAGTCATTAATTCGAGTCGATTACCATGGAGCGAAAGAAGTACCGACAGGAACGTGCAATGCTATTTTGAAAACTGCAGGGCTAAAGGGAAAATCCTCATGATTGATCTACAATACTCTCTCATTATCGAAGCTACGGAAGACCCAAACTTCTTTGGATTCTACTCGCCCGATCTAGAAGGGTTTACTGGCATTGGACACTCCATAGAAGACTGTTTGTACAAAGCAAGATGGGGTATGGAGGAACACGTTACTACCCTGAGAGAACTGGGCAAGCCGGTTCCCAGCGACAATCCCAACCCAACAATTCTTATTCACAACGAAAAGCGACTTGAAGCAGCGGCTTAAGGCAAAGGAGGAGAAACAAATGGCAGAAGTTCCGAATTTCCCCCGTCCGCTCCCGGATTTCGATGCCCAAGAATTTTGGGACGGTTGTAATCACGATGAACTACGCATGCAACGCTGTGCGGATTGCAAGAAATTTCGCTGGCTGCCGCGCCCCATGTGCCCGTCCTGCAATTCCCTGAATCGAGAATGGGTCAAAGTCAGCGGTAAAGGCAAAGTCTTCTCATGGACGATCATCACTCATCCGAACCATCCCGCCGCCGTAGAAAAAGTGCCGTACAACGTAGCGCAGGTCCAACTGGATGAAGATCCGAATCTCATCCTGGTTACGAATCTTGTCAACATCAAAAACGAGGACATTCGCGTGGACCTGCCGGTCCAGGTGGTGTTTGAAGAGCATGAGCCTGGCGTGAAATTGGCGAAGTTTAAACCCATATAAAATTAACACCATAGAGCCGTGCGGCGGGCGTCTACAAAGGAGAGATTATGAAACTCGGACTCGAGGGCAAAGTGGCGATTGTCACCGGCGGCAGCAAAGGCATTGGCCAGGCTACAGCGCTAGGCTTTCTTGCCGAGGGCGCCTCAGTCTTGGTCTGCGCCAGAGGGAAAGAAGCGCTTGAAGAGACCGTGCGTCTCGCCGGGAAACAAGGCGAAGGCCATATCGTTGGCATGCAGGCCGATCTCACAGAAGGTGATGCTATCAAAGCAGTCGTGGCCAAATGTCGCGACACGTTTGGTCGCGTCGATATCTTGATCAACAATGCTGGTAGTGCTCGCCCGGGAGATTTTCTCACGCTGCCGGATGATGCGTGGACCGACGATTGGACGCTTAAGTTCTTTGGCTACGTGCGCATGGCGCGTGAAGTGCTCCCCCTTATGCAGCAGCAGGGGAACGGAGTGATCATCAACGTTATCGGCACAGGCGCTCTCAAGCCGATGGGCAGTTATATGATCGGCGGCGCCGCCAATGCCGCGCTCAACAATTTTACCAAAGCGCTAGCCGATGAAGCCGCAAAACGCGGCGTACGCGTCGTGGGTGTAAACCCTGGTCCAATTCTTACCGAACGTCTGGAGAAATTCCTCTCGACCTTTGGCTCAGGCAATAGTCGAGAAGAGGTGCTTAAAAAAATGACCCCGCTCGGACGTGTAGGCAAGTCGGAAGAAGTTGCGGACCTCTTGCTGTTCCTTTCCTCCGAGCGCGCCGCATTCATCCACGGCGCCAATATCACGATCGATGGCGGCGCGAACCCCGGTCTCATGGGGTAACACACCCAGACAGTCTTTCAGTCGCCCAATCTAACAGTCTGTCGGTCTTGCATTCTAAAAACAGGGCAGTCTCGGGATGATGGAAAATGGCAACGATTCGACGCTTGGAAGATCTTCAAGCCTGGGAAAAACCACGAGAATTGGTGCGCGCCATTTACCAAGCCTGTATGCGAAGCGGGTTGAGCAAAGATTTTGGTCTCAAAGATCAACTCTGTCGTGCGGCAGTTTCATCAATGAGCAATGTTGCCGAAGGCTTTGCCAGAATTAGCGACCGCGAGTTCTCCCACTTCTTAAATATCGCCAAAGCCTCAGCGGTCGAAGTGCAGTCGCTCCTCTACGTCGCTTTGGACGTTGGGTACATTGACCAAAATGAATTCGAGAAACTTTACAGACTAGGCAATGAAACTGTTGCGCTCATTGGCGGCTTCCGCACCTATTTATAAAAACGCCCGTCAAACCAGACCGATAGACTGCCCGACTGATAGACTGAGCAACTGTCTGACTGAGTGACCGTCGGACTGATAGACTGAGCGACTGTCCGACTGATAAACTGTCCGCATGTCTCAAATTCCAACGAATCCTTCATTCCTCAAGCAAATGCTGAGCGCCTTTATCGCCCGTCGCCTCCCGGTCATCGCCGAAATGTCACAGCGCTCAATTGATCGGGACTTCAGCTATTCGAGAGACTGGGGCCGTTGACGTGCCAGGCGTGCTCTATATCGTCGCGACGCCAATCGGGAATCTCGAAGACATTACCTTGCGAGCATTGCGCATTCTTAAAGAAGTTGACCTGATTGCCGCCGAAGACACGCGCCACACGAAAAAACTCCTCACGCATTACCAGATCAATACTCCACTTACGAGTTATTACGACCATATCGAAACCGAAAAAGCGCCGGCGCTCATTGCCCAACTCCAAGCCGGCCAGAACATAGCGCTGGTGAGCGATGCAGGGACGCCAGCGATCGCCGACCCAGGTTACCGTTTAGTCAAAGGCGCTGCAGAAGCCGGGATTGCCATCGTTCCCGTTCCGGGTCCCTCAACAGTCACGGCGTTGCTCAGTGTCAGCGGTCTGCCCACAGATCAGTTCGCCTTTGAAGGGTTTTTGCCGGCAAAGCCTCCACAGCGCAAAAAACTCTTGCAACAGTTGAAACGAGAAGAGCGCACCCTGCTCTTCTTCGAGTCGCCGTATCGACTGCACGAAACCCTTGCGGATATTGAATCGATCTTTGGAGATCGTCCACTCGTTCTTGGTCGTGAGCTCACAAAAATGTTTGAAGAAGTCCTTCGCGGAACAGTGACAGAACTTCGCGCTCAACTGCAGGAGCGCGAGATCAAAGGCGAAGTTGCCTTGTTAGTCGCTGGGGCCCGCGATTCAGACACGGACGAGGATGCGCCTCCGCTTCAGGAAGAGATCCAACAACTCCTGAGCCAAGGATTCTCATTAAAAGAGATCGCCCACGGTCTCAGTGAACGCAGAGGCATAGCAAAACGAGAGATTTATGCGCTGGGAATCCAACTGAAAGGACAGACCTCCGAATGACACGAATCACTGTCTTCGCTTTAGGTTTTCTGCTGATCGTCAGCCCTACCCTGGCTCTGGATGAGGCGCAGCCAAGTTTCCATATCCGCAACATTCATCACATCTTACTGACAGTGAAAAACTTAGACGCCTCTACCCATTTCTACCAAGACGTGTTGGGCTTGACGCTCGATAAACGCTTCAAGACTTTTGCTATTTTGCATGCCGGCAGTATCGGCGTCTTTCTCAGCACCGTACCGTGGGCATTTGACAAGCAAGAAGCCCAGAAAGGCGCGGGCATCTTTCCGCATTTTGAAGTTGACAATATGGACGCACTAGTTGCTGCTCTCAAAAAAAACAACATCACGATCTTGCAAGAGCCCAAATCGTACTCATGGGGCAAGGAATGTTTCGCTCGCGACCCCGACGGGTATCAGTGGAGTTTTGTTGAATTACCGCCGGAGCAACGTTGAGGAGGATGATATGCCAAAGAAGCAAACGCCTTCACTCGGTCACCTTATGGGATTGCTGTTCAGGGCGCATCCCTGGCACGGCGTTCCGATCGGTCAAGACGCCCCGCGAGTTGTGACGACCTACATCGAAATCGTGCCCACGGATTCAGTCAAATATGAACTAGATAAGGGCTCTGGACTGCTCAAGGTTGATCGCCCTCAACGCTACTCGAACGTGTGCCCTACCCTTTATGGCTTTATCCCGCAGACCCTGTGCTCCGAGCGGGTCGGGAACTTTTGCGCAGAAAAGACGCAACGGACAGGAATCGAGGGCGACGGTGATCCGCTGGATATCTGTATTCTGGCCGAGAAAGCTATTCCGCGCGGCGATATCCTGCTGCAAGCCATTCCCATCGGCGGGTTGCGCATGATCGACAGAAATCAGGCCGACGACAAAATCATCGCCGTCATGCAGGATGACGCGGTATATGGCGGGTTGCGAGAGATCACGGATTGTTCCCCCACCTTGATTGAACGGCTCAAGCACTACTTTCTCACCTACAAGGATGCGCCGGGTGCGCTGGATCGCCGTTGCGCGATCACGCACGTGTATGAGAGTCACGAAGCGTATGAGGTCATCGAGCACAGCCGCGAGGACTATACCGAGCAGTTCGGCGATCCGGAAGGACACTTTGCGGCTTTGTTAGGAAGGTAATTAAGGAGGACTGAACAATGGCGCGACTTGGCGTAGCACTCGGAGGCGGCGGCCTCTCTCCAACGGAAATTGTAGATTGTGTTAAGCTAGCAGAAGAATTGGGCTATGAATCGGCCTGGGTCGTCGAAGGGCACGGCGGCGACCAGTTTTCTATTTTGACCGCTTGTGCGGTCCAGACCAAGAAAATTCTTCTCGGAACCGCGATCAGCAGCGTGTTCGTGCGTAGCGCGCCTACGATTGCGATGGCTGCGGCCTGTGTCGATTATTTTTCCAATCAGCGCTTCATCCTCGGGCTCGGTTCCAGTCATAAAGTGCAGGTTGAGCCGGAACATGGTCTCACCTACGCCAAACCGGTGCAGCGACTCAAAGAAACCGTCGCTGTCGTTCGTACTCTGGTTAGGGACGGCGCGGCCTCGTATCAAGGAGAAACAATTAAGCTCGAACGCTTTGATCTGTGGTTCACGCCGATCCGTCGAGAACTGCCCATTTACGTCTCAGCGGTTTTTCCGCAAATGTTAGAGGTTAGCGGCGAAATCGCGCAGGGCGTGATCATGGTGTGGAGCAATCAAGACTCCGGTCGCAAAGCTGCTGAACATGTCGCTGCTGGCGCGCGCCGAGCGGAACGCGATCCAAAAGAGATTGACATTGTCTCTCTCTTATCGTGCAGCATGTCAGAGGATCGGCAAGAAGCGTTCGAGCGTTTACGTCCAGGCGCGGCGTTTTACGCCGGGTTTTTCCCTCGTTACAATCGTTTGATGGCGGAAAGTGGTTTTCCTGATGCAGCCCAAGCCATTCGCACGGCATGGCAAAAGGGAGATCGCGAAGGCGCGGCAAAACTCGTTCCCGACGAACTCATTGAAACGCTTGGGGTTGCGGGCACGCCGACCCAATGCCGCGAGCGCATCGAAGCCTATCGGCAATCCGGCATTGCGCTACCAATCATCTTTCCAATCGGCAGCGGCGCTAACGCCAAGCAACAAGTGATGAATACGATAGCAGCGTGTAAACCGTAATCATGCAGTGGTCGGTCCCTTAGGAATTTTACGATTGTGAGATTAGTAACTTGTTGCTATTAGTAGGAGGATGTTGCTGTTAATAAGAATACTGAAAGCGGGCTATCATTAAGTTAGGATTTAATTTTTTACGATTTACTCAAACTCAACGAGGACAGAACACCGCTATGGCGAGGAAGACTCAACCTCCCCCACCACAACCAGCCGATCTCAGTCCAGCACAGATAAAGGCTGCATTACCAAAACTCCTGCGCCGAGTTGAGGAACTCAAAAGTGTCGATGTTTCCCAAGTCCAAAAACAAGGCGACCCGACTCTTAACGCCCTTGAGCATAAGATAGATGCAACCCTCATCGAGATTTTTGGAAACGACACGGTCGAATATCAACGTTACAAGGTGTACTCCCTGGATGCGGCACCGATGTATATTGGGTCTCCCTCTTCACTGCGAGAGATTCGCGAGGGCTACCAACACGGGATTGAGTGTGCTTTAACAAACCTCCAAACAATTATTGACTTGTTTCATGAGAAACTAGCCGATCTTGGTGAGACTCCGGCAGGTCGAGCAATCAAAGCCTTCTCCGAGACAGCTTTGCATTCGGAAGTCGAACGAGCGGTTACGAAATTATTCAAAGATGGCCATTATGCAAATGCAGTCGAAGATGCCTGCAAGGTATTAGATGGCCTTGTGAAGCTTCGAAGTGGAATATTGGACCAAAGCGGTACTGAGTTGATGCTTAGGGTATTCAGTCCAAAGAATCCTGTGCTTCGGTTCAATTCGCTACAGACAGAAACTGATCGCAGTGAACAGCAAGGAATGATGCATCTTT
>CAZUFQ010000434.1:0-6271 GCA_964618735.1 uncultured Enterobacteriaceae bacterium | reverse complement strand
TTATAGACACCTGGCTCCAGAGTGATGAAGCGGTGCTCATCCTGGTCGAGTGTGGTGTACACCGAGCCGGTCTGAGAGATGAACTGATGGAGCTTGAACGGCAGCAACGTATAGGGCTGCCCAGCGTTCTGAAGCTGCTGGTTCACCATACTGATCCACTGCAACAGTTGTTGAAGAAAGGTATGGCACTCGTCTTCTGGCAGCCCATATGCTACCGCAAGCGCTGCGACAATCTGGGTCATCCGTTTCGGTTTCCCTCGCAGCAGATGACCTTCGAGAACTTCGAGAGCGACTGTGTTTTCCAGCCAGATAGCCACGGGATGCGCCTTGAGCTTGTCAACATCATCCTCTGGGTTTACTCCTCTCGTGATAGCGGCAGCCAGTTCAGCTCCCGTGGGGATTGTTCCATGAGAGGACAAGGAATGATCGAGGTATTCGGGAATGACCTGCTCCGGGGTGAACGGTTTCCCGAACAGTTTCTCCGCCACCTTTGCAACTTCCGCACGCTGGACGGTCTGTGTACCAACTGAGACCATCGTCGCTGACGTGCCAATACAAGTCACGGGTTGCGCACAGCGAGCGCGGATACGCCGCATCAGCAGAGCAACGTCGGCCCCCTGACGGCCACGATAGGTATGCAATTCGTCGAACACGAGGAACCGCAAGTTTTCGTAGATCCCATCCCGGATCGAGCGCTCCCGTACACGAGTGAGGAGTAACTCCAGCATCATATAGTTGGTCAGGAGGATCTGGGGTGGATGCTCGCGCATTTTTTCGCGCGGACCATCTTTTTCCTGGCCAGTATATTGGCCGAAGGAGATAGGAAACTCTTTGCCCGTCGCCTCCTCGTAGTTGTGCTTATACCGTGTGAATTCTTCGGACTGCGAGTTGATCAACGCATTCATCGGGTATACGACCACGGCGGTCACCCCCCTCGCGTCAGGATGCGAAAGTAAGTGATGGAAGATCGAACCGATATACGTCAGCGACTTGCCCGACCCTGTCCCCGAGGTCACGACGAAATCTTTTCCAGCCGTTCCCAAGGTGATGGCTTCCACTTGGTGACGATAGAGTCGGTACCCCCTGAAGATGTCCCGGATGTCTGGATGCAGGGTCCCTGCCCTTGCGAGGTCATCGAGACTGCCCAACCTCTCGAACGAGGGGTTGAACTGCAACAGCGGCTCCGGCCACAGTTTGCCTTTTTTTAACTCGTTTTCAACAACCGCCAGGATCTGCGGATCGGTGATTTTGAGAAAGCTACGAATGTACGTTGCGTAGTCAGAGACGATGCGGGAGTGGGTGCGGAAAACGTTCATGGTAAATGGCCTATTAGGTGTCTATTTTCACTTGCTACGGTACAGTGAAGACCTGCGGGTTCTTTGGGAAGCACTTCTATCCTGTTAGGCAATGAGCACGTTTGTGTTGGAGAGGTTAAGAAATTGGGGGCTAATTCTTTACCGATGACCCAAATTTGGCCATTTTGTATGCGTTCTGTCATGACGCACCCGAAGAACTCTGATGTATCTTCGAGTTCCTCCTGAATCCCCTCGCGAACATCGTCAATAGCGGGATGAAAGAAGTTATATCGGTACATCCCTACCTTCCCCTTTTGGTATGCTGTGAGCGTTGTGCTCTTGTTTCTCTACAGAATGTATGAAGCAGGCTCAAGAGGAGATACCCGCAATTCACAAAAAAATAGAATCTTTTCACCTATGTATTCTACTCAATTAGTAGGTGTAGTTTGACAGCAAAGATAAATCTTTTTTATTGTTCTTGACTGTAATAATGTAATAATGTATATATACTATTATGCCACGACCACGGACATATAGCGGACACGAAGAGGCGGAAGGCCATAAGGTCACGATGGTATGGCCCAAACCGCTCTGGCGCGACATTCAACACTTGGCGTTGGAGGAAAACTCCTCGGCAACGGCCTTAATGATTGAGGCAGCAGAAATGTTGCTGGAGGCCAGGAGAAAGGAGGCCAAAGGGAAACGCACGAAGAAATAGGCCTGAGGCGGCCAGCCACGGTGTTGCGACCACCATGACCGGCCTAGCGTTTACCAGCAAAGCCAGTGCTGATCAACGTTACAACATTCCTAACTGGCCGAGGAGCACTCGGCAATGACGCAATCTTCAATTCATTCTCTTGTTCTTCACATGGTCCAGCAAGTGACAATTGATCGTCTTCAGAAAGCCGTCTGCGGGCTCGCGGATGGCAGTCTTACTATTACACTCACTCGTCAATCAGAGGGAGAAGTACGCGCCTTGGTGAAAAATGGTGACACCGTCGAGTACGGAGTGACCCTCACTGAAGCCGTCACCACGTGTTCCTGTAAAGACGCGCTTTATCGCGGGGTCATCTGCAAGCACGCTGTCGCCACGGCGTTGCACCTCTTGCGGACGCCGCAACCCAAGGCGAACGCGTCTCTCCCAGCACGGCCTCTGTTTCATCTCATGTGGCAAGAGGGTGTGGTGCTCTGTGGGGTTAGTCACCCCGAGCAGGTGTGGGTGTGGCCGTGGACCGAATACATGGTGACGTGGCCGGAAGCGTGCCCAGCATGTGTAGCGGCATACCGGCAGCCTAAGACGTTTACAGCGGCGTAAGCTGCGTTTTACATGGGTAGGGACAGCACCCTACCCTCTCTTCGCAGGCAATGCGAACACTAAGGAGAGACCATTATGGCTGCTATTGTTCGACCTGGCCGCAAGGCCAGTCCCAAGAAGCAACGTGGAGTGTATGAACATCCCCCAGGCTCCAATGTCTGGTGGATTCTCTATTATGATCAGTTTGGGAAACGGCATCGAGAAAAGGTGGGACCGAAGGGGCTCGCCATTAGTGCCTATCAGAAACGCAAGACAGAAATTCGTGAGGGAAAGTTCTTACCCGAGAAAGTCGCGGCTCGTCGGCAAGCTGTGCTATTTGAGGACATGTTGACGACGTACCTGGAGGAGTACAGCAAAGTGAATAAGCGCTCCTACAAGACCGACCTAGCAATGGCAGTCCGCTTACGGCGAGAGTTCAGTGGGAAGACGCTCCAAGAAATCACGACGCAGGATGTCGAGCGATTGAAGGCAAAAATCCGGCAGGAGATAGCCCCAGCCACCGTGAACCTCCACTTGGCGTTGCTCAAGCACCTCTACACCAAAGCGATGGAATGGGGCAAGGTCGAGAAAAATCCAGCCAAGCCCGTTAAGTTCTTTCGCGCCAACAATGCACGCACGCGCTATGTGACTGAGGAGGAAGAAGCGAAGTTGCAGGCAGTGTTGCCTCCAGACCACTGGAATACAGTAGAGGTGGCGATCCATACCGGGATGCGCCGGGACGAACAGTTTAGTCTGCAGTGGGCCAACATCAACTTTCACACTGGGATGGTAACTATTCCCCGTAGCAAACATGGGGGGGCACGTCATATCCCACTGAACGATCACGTCATCGCCATCTTGCGCACTCTGCCTAGTCGCCTGAAAAGTCCCTATGTCTTTCCGAGTGAGACGGGAGCGACCGCGCTCAATGCGAACAACTTCATCAACCGGGTCTGGAACCCAGCACGCACCAAAGCCGGACTTCCGGATCTCCATTGGCATGATTTGCGTCACACTTTTGCCTCGCGTCTGGTCATGGCTGGGGTGGATTTACGGACCGTGCAGGAACTGATGGGCCACAAGACGATCACCATGACACTCCGGTATTCCCACCTCTCTCCCACCCACCAACGAGAAGCCGTGCAACGGCTCACCAAAGATTCAACAGCCACCACAACAGCCACCAAGCGACACACGGCGTAGATGGCGGTCCGAAGAAAAAGGGCTAAGTAGGCTAGATATAAGGGGAATGGGAGTGGAGCCGAAGGGAATTGAACCCTCGACCTCTAGAGTGCGATTCTAGCGCTCTCCCAACTGAGCTACGGCCCCACACTTTGAAGAAACGAGCAGGTGAAAACAGCGTTGCCTTTGAGCAGTAACGAAGCGAACTTAGCAGCCGTCTTGACGCTTTGCAAGGGAAGGATACGAGCGACAATCTTCCGTCCGCCTTCTTCCACCTTACTGACAAGAGTGGGCTATTTGTCTCTTATAGCAAGCCGATTTGCAAATAAGTGATGATCGCCCGTAGACCGAGTTGGTCGTACTGAGGGTTAATATTCGAACGAAAGATGAAATTGATATATCCATCTTCTGCCAAGGCTTCAGCTGGAGGATTCTCATCCCATGCGCCTTGCTTGCAGGCTTCGAGTAAAGAGGAATCTACAGCGTAACTGCCAGACCTTGTCTGGATGATGAGCTTCTTCAGATTCCCTTGATTGTCGAGTTTCACCTGGACGGTGACCATTTCACGAGCGGCTACCACGTCATCTAGTTTGAGTTCTTTGCGTTGGTAGATGATCAAATGTTGAAAAACGCGCAACGCGACACGCCTCACAAAAGGTGCAAAACGATGAGCTTTCGTATTCAGGTAGGTGAGACTTCCTTGACGAATGTCGGGTAAAAGATCTGGAGTGCCAATGGCCCCCGGCAGATTGAACAGCCCTTCCGCCGGGGGCGGCGCCAGAGCGATCAGGTCTCTGCCTTGCGGGGTTTGCCGTTCTTCTTTTTGAGAGGCGGCTTTCTCACGCTCGGCATTGGACAACCACCCTTGAGCGAGCAGATCATCTGGGCTGGCGAATAATTTTGGTGTCGCGGCTGGGGCGTCAGGTTTTCCCAAAGGACGGTTCTTCTGGAGAGGGTCTTCTTTACTTGTGGCTTCACGCGGCTTCTCGACCTGTTTCTCTAGGGCTTTCTCAATTGTCTTTTCAATGGGCGGTTTTGGAGCGGGCTTCACCTCGGGTGTTTTCATAGCGAGCTGAGTAGGCGGTTTCTGTGGTTCAGGCTTGGCCTGCGGTTGAGGTTTTTCTTTTTGAGGAGAAGCAGGAAGGGGATTTCCTACTGCGACAGTCTCTTCTTTGGTTGTACTGTTGCGGTCGCTGAGCAGACGAGTTTTTTCTGGCGTCTGATCGTTAGCGTTGTCCGGCGGGCTAACGATCTGCTCCCGGGGTAATTCGAGCGGCTTTGCCTGCGGTTTCTCTTCTTCTTTCTTGGTTGGCTCTTCTTTCTGCACTGGCGGAGGCGGCTCCTTCGCTTCAGGCCGAGGCGCGGCGGCTGGAGGCCGCGGCGGTGGCGTCAAGGACTTCGGCGGAGGAAGAAGTTCAACTTCTGCAAGTTGTTCTTGTGGCGGCGTTACAACTGAGCGCCTTGAAAAAAAAGGAAAGAAAAGGAAAGCAAGCAAATGTAATAAGAGCGAAAGCACCAAGAAAAGAAGAAGCGGATCTCGTTGTTGCTCATTCGGAAGTGAAAGTATCGCAATTGACATAATGACGGCGGCATTCTAGCTGGCAGCGTCCTCAGCCGCAAGAAAGCCTGGGAGCTTGCTTGCCAGAAGTAGAGAAGATGACGTATAGTAACTCCATTATGTTTGGTTTTGGCATTGGCGAATTATTCGTGATTCTTGTCATCATCCTCATCGTTTTCGGCCCAGGCAGATTGGCTGAAATCGGCGAGGGGTTAGGGAAAGGCATCAAAAATTTCCGGAAGGCGGTGAAAACGCCCGACGAGATCGATGTCACTCCTGAGGCAACTCCTTCTGAAACATCTGATAAGAAACCCTGATTACAGGCCGCCAAACTGAGCAGTCACGACCCGGCTGCTAAATTCAGCTATTGATGAAGGCGGCGAAGTAAAGACAATTAAAAACTTGACGTTGTCTCCAGTAGTTACGTGAAACTGCTTCGGCGGCACGAGATCTTGTAATGCGCCAATCTCGCGGAGAGTGAGGTTCGTGAGACGATCCGGTGAGATGTTGGTCCCACAAAAGATTACCCTCTGCCCCACGGTTTTCTTTTTTGCGTCATAAATGACTCCCTCAATCTGTATTGTACGCGCTGCAATAGCAGCATTGTTTGTCGCCGTGCCGGAAATCGTAAAGACTTTTTGGCTATCTTTTGTCGTCTGATAACGCCCTTCAAGATCACTGAGGACAATGTGCCGTGCGGAAACGCGTTCTCCGGCTAATAACCCGCCGAGCAGCGGCAACCGAGTGAGAAGAGCTTCTATTGTCGTAGGGTGATAAAAACAATAAAGACCGAGGACGCCATTCCCAAAGACAAGTACCCCAAGAAACAAGATGAAAATCCCGGGAGAGACAGTTCTTTCCCATTTAGACCGTGTAGACCGCACCACCATATGTTCTTGTTCTGCCGCCTCAACATCCGAGTAGAAGGGAGCCTCAGGCTGG
>CAZUFQ010000433.1:0-6274 GCA_964618735.1 uncultured Enterobacteriaceae bacterium | reverse complement strand
GGGGTCTATGCTGGGGTGGGGTCTTTGGTTACGGTTTGCTCTGGTGGTTTCTTGGCCCTTTGCGGTGTCTTTCCCTTTTCCAGGGTGCACCGCTTGACTGGTCCTACGTCCACGGCGCGAACCTCTTCGGGTCCCTCATTGGTCATATTGTGTATGGCATTCTTGTGGGGCTGGTGTACGCTGTCCTTGATCGTCTCTGGATCGGGTTCTTTATCGAGTCAGACCCGTTGCACCGTGCGCCCGCGAGCGCAGGCGCGCAAACGTTACGGTCCCTCGGGTGGGGACTGATTGCCAGCCTCATCGGCGGGCTCGCCTTTAGTCTTATCATGGCGTCAACCGGCGCTTTGGCTCGCATTGCCGCGATTGCCGGCGGCTCCTCGCCGGTGTTGGGCTTCGTCATCCATCTGACCATCAGCATACCCATTGGCGTGAGTTATGGCGTGCTCTTCCAAAAGGAATCCCCTACCCTCGGCGCTGGCGTCCTTTGGGGAATGCTTTACGGTCTTGTGTGGTGGTTCCTTGGACCCCTAACCTTCTTCCCTGTTCTCTTAAGTGGAACATTCTCCTGGACCTGTGAGGCCGCCAACGCGGCGCTGCCAGAGTTTGTCGGACACCTCCTGTACGGAGCAACGACTGCCCTTGTGTTCTTTGCTCTCGAACAGCGCTACGACGCCTGGCTCCTGGTAGACCCACGCGTGGCCGCGCGAGAACAATTACTACGTCGACCACTCAATACTCCAGCGCCAGCGTTGTGGTTGTTTACATTAAGTCTAGGCGTTTTGTTGCCCATTCTATTGGGATGACCTGCCTTATACCAAATCCTCTTTGGAGGTAGCGTTTCGAGCCGTAGACAAGGCGCTTACGCCTTGTCCACACTCGTGACAAGAGACAACCTTTCAAGAAGCGGTAGTATATGCAATTCCTCAATCACCTTCTCGTTCTCGGCCAAACGCAAATCGGCTCCGTTCTTACCCTACTGTGTATCTTGGTTGCGCTCGGGGCGCGACGACTGCTGCCGCAAGATCGACGCTCTCAGAGCATCCAACCACTCGTCTTTCTTTTACTTGCACTGGGGTTGGGAGTCGCCGCTACCGGAGCCCTCAAACTCGGAGCCTACACGGTCTGGGGTATTCTCAGCTTCCTGGATCTCCTCAGCTTGATCATCGGCCTCACCAGTCTCCTTAGTTTGCTTCTCCTCGACTTGGCGCTGGCGCGGACACGCTTCCAAATCCCTACGCTCATTCGCAGTCTTCTGCAAATGAGCGTCATTTTGCTCATCGTCTTGACAATTTTATATCAACGGGGATTAGATCCCCTCTCCTTACTCACCACTTCTGCTGTACTGACGGCAGTCGTCGGATTAGCGCTGCAAAGCACCATAGCGAATCTCTTTGCCGGGCTCTCTTTACACTTTGATCGTGCTCTTGGCATCGGCGACTGGGTTCAGATGGGGGCAAAGATTGGCCGCATCGCGGAAATTGGCTGGCGTTCCACCGCTTTGAGAACTGAAGACGGCGATTTGCTCATTGTTCCAAACGGTCGGCTTCTCGACACCGAAGTCGCCAACCTGTCACGACCGGATACCCTACAACGCATGGAGATACACCTTGGTTTGCACTATCGTCATCCCCCCAATGAAGTCAAACACATTCTCCTAACCGCAGCGCGGGGCGCGCCTGGAGTGCTCCTGAAACCGGAGCCGGAGTGCCTGCTCACCGATTTCGCCGAAAGCGCCATCACCTACAAGCTGCGATATTGGATTCAGGATTATGCGCTGCATACGCGTGTTGAGAGTGAAGTGCGAACGCGCGTGTGGTACGCCGCTCAGCGTGCTAGCCTCGAAATCCCATTCCCGACCCGAACGCTGGTCCTCTCTCCATCACAAGCTGAGACATCTACCTTCACTCCTGACGTTCTTGATCATAACTGCGCCTTAGAAAAAACAGAACTTTTTACTCCCTTGTCACCGGAAGATCGCGCCGCGTTAGCGAGTCATATAAAGGTAGTTTTATTCAGCGATGGAGAGAATCTTCTCGACGATGTCAGCATGAAAGATTCATTTTACATTATTGAAAGCGGAGAGGTCACGATGTCAGCGGCTGGCGATGCAATGCAGCATACAGTGCTTACCCTGAGATCAGGCGACGTCCTCTGTCGCTTGTGGGGACAACACGAAGAAACGTCGTCGGCTTGCTACACCGCGAAATCCGATACCCGCTGCTTGCTCATAGACCAAGTGACATTAGCAGCGTTACTTTCAGCGCATCCTCAAATCGCCGAAGAACTCTCCTCCGTATTGGCCTCCCGCGCCATGGCGTTGAACGGCGAACGGCAAGAACGCTCGGCGGAAGCGTTAGCGCAACAGTCGGCAGAGATGAAGCAGCGGCTTCTTGCCCGCATACGGTGGGTCTTCTGGGGAGAAGTATTGGCAGCTAAATAAAATCAGGAGACTCGCGTCGAGCAGTAGTACCTGCCTTATATCTTGCAATCTGCCCCTTGCTTTGGTATCGCCACATTCAATAACTAGGGTCAGAAAATGGATGAACAAAAACTCAGCAAAACGAGCGAAAATTTGGTTCATGGGAAGAGTTAGCTGATGGCGGGCGGCTATACTGGTATGAAGTAGTAGGCCGCTTCGGGTGGAAAGCTCGGTATGTCAAAGAAGTCGATGCTGAGGAAATGACCCGCAGGTTTTTTCAGGAAATCTACAACGAGCAAGGCGCACTCGTAGAGATCCATCAAAAAATCCCACGGATACCGGCCATAAGAAGGTCGAGTGAGGAGAACTGTTATGATTACAAGCCAAGCAATCGCCGGAAAGCTGACAGATTACCTAAGTCATCGTCTGACATTGGCAGAGCTGGTAGAATGTGCGGAGCAAGCGATGATGGAAGAGGAGTTTGACGAGACCAACCTGAACACGCTCCGTGACATCGTGAGCCGATTGGGTCTTGCAGACGTTCGCGCCTTTGGACTGACTTGGGAAGACTGCGAATCCTCTCTCTCACGTCTTGGCTATCGAGTGCAGGTTGAAGTGTTGGCCGCTGACTAGCAAGGTCGGGGCTTTCTCACATGCTATTCGGTGCGCAAGCGCACCCTACGATTTTGTTACACCTACGGGCAGATGAGCTGCCCGTGGCGCAGACCGCTGCCTTGTCTACTTCTGTTTCATCATCGTCGATTTCATCTCGTCTCCGCCGGGACCAGTTGCGAAGATATTGACGTCAATGGTTCCATCAGTGGCTACGACATTCGCCAACTGTTGCACGCGCGCCAACCAACCCGCTGTCGCTTTGGGACTAATGCCGTATTGCTCGCGATTAAAGTCCTCTACTTTTGCGCGAATTCGATACGCTTTGCCGCTCCCCAACGAACCCGCAGGTAGGAGTACGATCGTCCCTTCGATTTTTTCCGGCTGTCCGCCTTCTCGCTTACGGCCACAAATCGTAAACGTTCCTTCGGTTGAAAAAGAAACAGGTTGCTTTTCTTGCAACGTGGAAGGAAGTTTCACATGAGGCGCGTCGAGATCAAACGTACATTTCTTGGGGTCGACTTTTTTATTCGTCGCCCATTGGCGGAAGTGGTCAGTCTTGGTGTCATCGCTGTCAACCTTTATTGAGGTGAGCGGTACTGAGCACTTGGCGCTCCCTTCCCGTTTCTCTTCGTCCATCGCAACGGTGCAACCAATAGTAGAACTCACCGCGGTGATACGCTCGCCGAGGGCCGCGTCAAAAACCGCATTAAAGGTGTTGTTCCCAGCATCGGGATCAACACTCAATGTTGCTTCTCCCGCCCATACCGGCTGAGAGAGTGTGGCTACAGTGAGAGCAGCAGTCAAAGCGTTTCTGATTATTCGCGCAGGCATATAGGTCTCCTTTTCTCTGTTTCATATTGAGCGCTTGCTTCGAGCAATGCCTCTCTACAATGCCGCGCCGCTGCAAAAGGTTTCACGGGGCTGTGGGTTTCACAAGCCGAAACTCCTTTTCTATTTGCCGCATCCAAGAAGCCAAACGCACCCGCAAAAGGAGAAGATCATGAAGACATGCACCTGTATGGGAATTGCACTATCGCTACTTGCGGTCACCGTAGCTAGCCACGCCCAAGTCATCGATAAGAAAGCCCTGTCGTTAACAGCGGCAAAGGGAATCACAGCCGTGGCGGAAGCCGCCGCTCAAGAGAAGAACGCCCGTGTAGTTATTGCGGTTGTTGACGATGGCGGACATTTGCTCGTGCTGCAGCGCCTTGATGACACTCAAGTCGCCAGTGTTGAGGTCGCGATTGGCAAGGCGCGCACCGCTGCGATCTTTCGTCGTCCCAGTCGAGACTTTGAAGAGCAAGTGAAGAATGGGCGCGTCGCTGCGCTCGCACTGCCCGGCGCCACCGCGTTACAGGGCGGGGTGCCGATTTTGTATGAAGGCAAGGTCATCGGCGCTATTGGCGTGAGCGGTGAAACTCCCGCTCAAGATGAGGAAGTCGCTATTGCCGGAGCGAATGCGATGAAGGACTTGGCTGTCAACTCTTTAGACATTACGCCAGGCAAAGCTTCCTATTTTCCCAAAGAGCAGGTGACCGAGGCGTTCGCCAAAGGCGCGGTGCTTTTTAATGATAGTGACAAGTATATGGTGCATACCAGCCGTCGTGAAAAAGCCGGCGTCGCTGAGGTGCATACGAAAGATGCGGACATCATCTACGTGCAGGATGGTTCTGCGACGTTCGTCACAGGGGGAACGGTTGTCGACCCGAAGCCAACCGAGCCGAATGAAATCCGCGGTAAGGAAATCACTGGTGGTGAATCCCGCACGATCGTAAAGGGCGATGTCATCATTGTCCCTGCCGGAACCCCGCACTGGTTCAAAGAAGTCCCAGCGCCAATGACCTACTACGTAGTCAAGGCGCGCTAACTTGCACTTTACATACAAGAGAATGAGGTTCCCCATGTACCTGAAACACCCCCTGTACACCGCCGCGCTTTCGCTTAGTGCTCTGTCCAATTCATTGAATGTGAGCGCTCAACTCACCAACGATGCTCCGGTTGTCGGTCGCCCGGCCGCCGTTGTCAACCTCGCCACTGAAGAAGGCGTCAACCTTGTCAAAGGTCAATGGCGCTATCATGATGTGCAGATTGTGGCGGTCGATCACCACAGTGTTGGAGCGGACCTGAAACCTTCGGGTCCTACCAATCGCACGAATGACATTAGCCCGCACGCCGGCGCGGCGGATTTTGACGACTCCAAGTGGGAGAAGTTAGCGGCAACCCAGTTAGAAGCCCGCAAATCAACAGGACGACTTTGCTTCAACTGGTATCGCACACAAGTGACGATTCCCGAAAAGGTGGGCAATTTCGATCCAATAGGCTCAACAGTCATCTTCGAAATTGTCATCGACGATTACGCAGAAATCTGGGTCGACGGCAAACTGCCAACCGTACTTGGGCAGACTGGCGGCCAGCTTGTGAAAGGGTTCAACACGCCAAATCGGGTGGTGCTGGGACGCAACGTCAAGCCAGGTCAACAATTTCAAATCTCGGTTTTTGGCATTAATGGTCCGGTCTCCAGTCCTCCTGGGAATTTTATCTGGATTCGCTCAGCAACACTCGATTTCTATAAAGCAGAACAAGCGTACAAGCCGCAGGAATTCATACCGGAGATCACTAAGAATGACTCGGCTCTCGACGCAATTATTCCCACGAACGCCAAGTTGGAACGACTCGCCACCGGATTTCTCTTTACTGAAGGGCCGATTTGGGTT
Source organism: uncultured Enterobacteriaceae bacterium (assembly GCA_964618735.1). Taxonomy (GTDB): domain Bacteria; phylum Desulfobacterota; class Binatia; order Bin18; family Bin18; genus SYOC01. The sequence continues at coordinate 526 of CAZUFQ010000433.1, read as the reverse complement.
CCGACTTCGGACATCTCGCCTGGCCATCTCCTCTTTAGCGATCCAAACGCCAATACTATTTACCGTTGGTCCCAAGACGGACAGGTTTCTGTTTACAAAACCAAAAGCGGCTATACAGGGTTTGATATCGGCGAGTACAATCAACCCGGCTCAAATGGCTTGACTTTGGACAAAGAAGGAAGGCTCACTATCAACGAGCACGGCAACCGGCGCGTCACGCGGCTAGAAAAAACCGGCTTTCTTACGGTTCTAGCGGACAAATACGAAGGCAAGCGGCTCAATAGTCCCAACGACTTGGTCTATCGGTCTGACGGCGCCTTATTCTTCACCGACCCTCCCTTCGGTCTACCCAAATTCTACGATGACCCGCGCAAAGAGTTGCCGTATAGCGGCGTCTTTTGCTTACGAGAGAATAGACTACAGCTGGTCAGCACCGACGGGAAAGGCCCGAATGGCAACGCCTTCTCACCGAACGAAAAATCTCTCTACATTGGCAACAGGGACCCGGAAAAGAAAGTGTTGAGAG
>CAZUFQ010000432.1:4815-6281 GCA_964618735.1 uncultured Enterobacteriaceae bacterium | reverse complement strand
TCGAAATCGTGTATACCTTCGGGTATCGGGGGTTCAAATCCCCCCCTCTCCGCCACGAATGAAGTCGTCTGGGAACATGTGCTTGGTTCCTTTGATTCATACACAAGACGGCGCTAGTGCCCCGCCACTGCAAAGAAAGCTGTAGATATTATGGATATTGGTCTTGGGATCGCCTTGCTTGCCGGATTTCTTTCCTTTGCTTCCCCTTGTGTCCTGCCGATCGTGCCTGGGTATCTTACGTTTATTACCGGCATGAGCTTTGAGGAACTGACCGATCAACGCGGGCGTTCGCATCTTATGGTTGCAGCTCTTGTCCGGAGTCTCCCGTTTGTCCTAGGCTTTTCGCTTGTGTTCATTGCTCTTGGCGCCTCGGCTTCTGCGGTCGGCGCTGCATTGCGCGCGAATCTTGGGTTAATGAAAACGATTGCCGGCCTCGGCATTATTCTTCTCGGGTTGCACCTTGCCGGTATCGTGCGTATTCCTGTGCTCCTCCAAGAAAAGCGCTTGAATGGGGAACCTGCCGCACCCGGCGTTGGTCGGGCGTTTGTTGCGGGAATTTTATTTGCGTTTGGCTGGACGCCCTGTGTGGGTCCTATCCTGGCAGGGATTCTAGGGATGGCGGCGGCGGCGGAAACGCTAGACCGTGGCGTCCTTTTGCTTGCGTCTTACTCTCTCGGCCTTGGGATTCCCTTTATTCTTGCGGCCGCTTTTTTGAATGGATTCTTGTCGCTGTTCAAGGGGATCAAGGGATATCTCCGTCAGGTGGAGGTCGCGAGTGGTCTCTTATTAGTCGTCGTTGGCGCGTTGATTTTTACCGACAAATTGTCGCTGATTTCATCGCAGCTCACTTTTCTAAATCCCGAAGAGTTACTGATGAATGACAATTCGGCGCCGGCTACGACTGAAGCGGAGCACGAGGGCCACCCCGCTTCTTATGGTGATTGGGACTTCACGCTGACGTCTATCGACGGGGAACCACTGAAACTCTCTGACTATCAGGGCAAAGTCGTGTTGGTGAACTTTTGGGCGACGTGGTGTGGTCCGTGCGTGGTTGAGACCCCTTCTCTTGTCCGCGTTTATAACAAGTATAAAAGCCGTGGCTTTGCGGTGATCGGTGTCGCTCTGCAGAGTGAAGAAAACGGTGTGAAAGAGTTTATCAAGCGCTATCGGGTGCCGTATGCAGTGGGAAGAGACGCAACGAGTGAAGTAAGTCTGCGTTACCAAGTCTTTGCGCTGCCAAGCAGTTTCCTCTTTTCTCCGGAAGGCAAAGTGAAGCGCGCGTTTACCGGATTTGTGGCGGAGGACACGTTAGAGCGAGAATTACAAAAGTTGCTTGGTCCGGCTGACACTGAACCGCAATCGCCGCCACACGCGAAAGGGGACTCTCCCAATAAGGGTCATTCCTGATCCAACGCCCGCTGCACCCAGGTAGGAAACAATGAAATTCGGTAGGTTTATGCATTGTT
>CAZUFQ010000432.1:0-4805 GCA_964618735.1 uncultured Enterobacteriaceae bacterium | reverse complement strand
ACTCACCCAACAAGGGACATTCCTGATCCGAAGCCCGCTTCATACAGGGGGAAACAATGGATGTCGGTGGGTTTAGGCATGTCGTCGCGACCAATGCGAGTGATTCTTTCACGGTGCATGTGCAGGCAGGAAACTTGACTTGGCTGCTTGATGAGCCTGAGTCGATAGGAGGGAAGGGGGAAGCTCCTGATCCTGTCACCTCATTTCTTGGCGCACTATGCGGATGTCTTTTACTCTCTTTGCAAATCACAGCGCGCGCACGGCAAGTGCCCATTGCTAACGCCACGGTTTCGGCAAAAGCGAACGAAAAAGGTTTTGTCAAAACGATTGACGTCGATCTAACCGTGTATAGCAACGCGCCGGAAGAGAAACTCCGCACAGTCGTCGAGCGTGCGGAAAAGGGCTGTTACGTGCGAGGATTGTTGAAAGAGAGCATTGAATATCGATTAAACCTAACGATTCAGCCGGCTGCCTGATAGTGGCTGGGCAGTACTCTTCAACATTTCTTGTTCTTTACCTGATGCGGATCTGCCCTGTCTTTCCAAGAACAATAACATCGGTCAACATCTCTGCTCCAAATGTCCCATCTGAATTCTTCGCTCCACACCCTTGGTCTTGAATCGTGCCGTCCGGGTTGGAATCAATCGCATAAGGGGGCGTTACGTTGCGCGGGCAATGGTCATCCGCCAGATGAGTATCGGGAGCCCCGAGAACAGCGTGATTCACGCTTGCCTCATAACGGTAGTCGTCATGAGCTAGCCCTCTACTCTGGGCAGGATCGTTAACACAGTCAAACGTAACCGCAAAGGCCAAGTTATATTCATTTTTGGGCTTGAGCGTAAGGGGAAAAGTCTGCGCGGGTGGAGAATAGAATATAGGCGTTCGATCTCCACAACCACCCAGAGAATCTACGGTCAGACTGACTAGGCTACGAAGCTGGTCGGCGTTCACGATAATTTCCGGAAGGGGGCTGCGGTTTTGCAACTGGACCGTGATCAAAGCGGTTGGAACTGGATTGCTGTTCGTTATCGTGACTGTGCGGGGCGCTCCGATGTTCGTTACGGCGAGATCATGTACGTTTTCAAATACGCAGATAGCGGAACAACCATCGCCATCCGCAGTGTTGCTGTCGTCGCATTCTTCACCTCCGCTCAGTACGCCGTCTCCGCACACCGCCAGGACAGCCGCATCCTGGGCGTTCGCGCCAAGAGGGCCTTGTTGGGCATTGCCAAAGTCACTGAGCACGGTGCGCACCCCGGTCGTTGGATCAACCCTGAAAAGCGCTCCCCTTGTGCCTGTTCCGGCGCCACCGTCAATAACCAGAACAGAGCCGGCGGCTCCCAGTATCACACCGGCAGGATACGGCCCCACAGGCCCCTGCATTGGGTTGGCAAAATCACTAAGTATGGCGCGCACGCCATCAATAGGACTGATGCGAAAGAGGGCTCCTCGGGAGCCGGCTGTTGGACTGCCGCTCAGGTCAGAGACCAGGAGCGTATTGCCTGGCCCTAGTGTCACGGCCCAAGGATTCCCTCCGATTGGTCCTTGGGTCCTGGCGCCAAAATCACTCACAATCGTGCGCATTCCAGTCGTTGGGTTGACTCTGAAGAGCATCCCTGTCGCAACTCCACCGACGGGGGATATGGCGTCAGCATCCACTACCAGGATGTCCTGCGTACGCCCCAGTGTCACGCCTACGGGAGCGAAGCCAAGAGGACCTTGCGCTCCGTTGCCAAAGTCACTCATCAAGGTGCGCACCCCAGTAGTTGGATGCACACGAAAGAGCGCCGCTTTATTCCCTGTTCCGCCATGAAGAGTGACGACGAGGATGTCGCCATCGCGTCCTAACGTCACGCCTTCAGGCTGTCCTCCAACAGGACCTTGCATGGCGTTGCCGAAATTGCTCAGCACCGTGCGCGCGCCGTTCGTCGGGTTGACAGAGAAAAGAGCGCCAAAGCCTCCGACATTGTAGTCAACCACGAGAATGTCGCCGGCCGTTCCGATCGCCACGTCCACGGGATCAACCCCACCGGGGCCTTGCGTTGGGTTGTCGAAATCACTCACCAGAGTGCGAGTTCCGGTTGCTAGATCAACACTAACAAGCGTCCCGCCGCTCGCCACGGGGCCGGACTCGATGACCAGAACCTCATCGCGTTGTGTCAATGGAACAATTGCTATGCCCGCCGGTTCTACGCCGGTAGGGCCTTGCGTGGCGTTGCCGAAATCGCTGAGAAGAGTGCGATTGCCGGTCACAGGGTTGAGACTAAAGAGCGCGCCGTTGCCGCCTATGTGGCCGTCGAGAGGAATGTCTGTCCCGGCGTCATCATCGGTCACCAGGATAGCGCCAGTTGTCGCCAGTGTCACGAAAAAAGGATCTTTTCCTAGTGCTCCTTGCGCCATATTGCCGAAGTTGCTCAAGATAGTGCGCATTCCGGTGGAGGGATTGACGCTGAAGAGGGTTCCACTACCGCCCGCCCCAGCTTCGGTATCGGCGACCAGGATAACGCCGCTCGCTCCGAGCGTCACCCCTCCAGGATTCACGCCAGTGGGTCCTTGTGCGGGATCGCCAAAGTCACTCACGAGGATGCGCACCCCGGTTGTGGAGTTAATACTGAAGATCGCTCCTTTTTGTTCCGTCCCTGCGTCGGGATCGACCACAAGAAGGACGCCGGCAGTTCCCCGCCCGATTCCTGTGGGAGTCCGACCAGTGGGGCCTTGTGTTGCACTGCCGAAGTCGCTGACGAGGGTGCGTCGTCCGGTGGTCAGATTGACGCTGAAGAGGGCTCCACTGCCGCCTGTGCCAGCGTCGATATCAGTGACGAAGGCCTTATCCGCCATAAGCGTGATGCCGACCGGGTCCACTCCGAGCGGACCTTGAAGGATATTGCCGAAGTCGCTCACCACCTTGCGCACGCCGTTGACGGGGTTGACCTGGAAGAGAGTTCCATTGCCGCTCTTCCCTTGATTGTCAATGACCAGGACGGAGTTGCGATCCTTCACGACCAGACCAAAGGGACTCGCTCCAGTAGGACCTTGGGCTCCATCGCCGAAATCACTCAACAGCGTACGCGCGCCGGTAGAAAGATTTATCTGGAAGAGCGCCCCATTGCCGTCTGTCCCAGCCTCGAAATCCACAACTAGGATAGCGCCGGGAGTGAGCTGCGCTTGAGCTGAAACGAGCTCTCGCCACTCACTAAGTACTATGAGCACGACCCCGACGGCCCAGGGCCATAGTCTCCGCTTGTTTCTCTGTGGTTGCTGCGGTTCCTCTGGCTCCTGGCTGCTCATGCCGAGTCCCTCCTTCTCTGAGTGGAACAAGGATGATGCATGCTTTTAGCAACTATGTCAAGAAGAAAGATTGTGAGGTAATGCTTCAGTTTCGCGGCGTATTATAAGGGCGACCCTCTGTAGTCGCTCGCAAGTGGGACAGGCGCAGGGGCCTGCCCCTACAGCAATAAACTGCTGGGATCAAATTGAACCACTACGGATTTTAAGCGCTCCTTGTTCATTGGATATGACTTCCCCACCATTGAGGTCCGCTTTACCACTGTTGACTCACATTCCTACATGCACTGACGGACGTCTCCCAGCCCAAGGGCGGGCTTGCTCAAGTTGAGCAGCTAAACGCAGAAGGGTTGCCTCGTCACCAAAACGACCAGCGATTTGTACGCCCACGGGCAAACCGTTCGCGCTCCAGTGGAGTGGGAGCGAAATGGCCGGTTGCCCTGTTGTATTGAAGAGCGGAGTAAAAACCACATAGTTGAAAACCTGCTGCGTCCACTCCATTGCGGTCATGCCTGCACGATTCTGATTGACTTCTCCCAAAGGAGCGGGGAGGTGAGCCAGGGTTGGAGTTATGAGCACATCCACATTTTGGAAGAATGCTCCTACTTGCCGCGAGAGTGTGTTCCCATACGCTGTTGCGTTAAGGAGATCTACCGCATTATACCGTTTGCCGTCCTCATAACATGCTAGGGTTACCGCCTCAAGATTATCCGGCCCCGGTTTCCGGTTCAGTGATCTGGCGACATCATCTACCGCAAAAGCCGTAAATGTTGTCCAAATAACATGGATATTTTCGAGAAAAGCATCCCAGTCGTAGCGCGGCCGGTCTTCAATGAGTGTATGACCCAGACTCTCTAGCAGACGCACAGTTTCGACCACCGCCTTTTCGCACTCGGGATCGATCTTTGCCCCTGAAGCCGTTGTGGTCGTCCAAGCGATGCGGAGACGACCCGGGGGAGTGGTTGCTTCTTCACGATATGGACGGGTTGGCGGGGCCAGAAGCCCGGGAGCACCAACGTCAACGCCAGCCACAGCGTCGAGAAGAGCCGCTTCATCGCGAACACTACGAGTGACTGCAAACTCGCAAGCTAGACCACACAAAAGGTCTCCGTAGTCGGGGCCGCTAGGGATGCGATCGCGTGTCGGTTTGAGACCGACGAGACCATCGCACGAGGCCGGGATGCGAATAGAGCCGCCGCCGTCGCCCGCATGCGCCTCCGGAACAATTCCAGTAGCGACCGCAGCCCCCGCCCCGCCCCTAACACCGCCCGCACCAGGTGTTAGATCCCACCGATATCGAGCCCGCCCCTGAGGCCCGCGGGATAGCCGGGGCCGATCTCGAGTGGTCCACCTTCGGCATAGGGAAATGATCCGTCATAGGTAAAGCCGACCTCGTGCTCGTAGATGAGCCCGCTTGCGTCCACCAAGATCGGATAGGTGAAGACACCGCGATCCGTGCCGCAGAGCCGCGGCGTGCGACCGATGTTCCAATGGTTCAGCTTGTAGTTCCAAACGACGCA
>CAZUFQ010000431.1:0-6284 GCA_964618735.1 uncultured Enterobacteriaceae bacterium | reverse complement strand
TCAATTTAACTGATCCGCACGCGCGGCACTGGTTTGCGTGCTTCGATAGCTTCGCGCAACCAGGTGAGATTAACGGCGGGTTCTAAATCTTCACCATAACCGCCCAAGTGAATGCCAGTGAGCACCACTTCTTGAAACCCGCGCTCCGCCAAACGGTCTAGTTGTTCAAAGACAACACGTGGAGAAACGCTGCGACTTGCGCCGCGCGACATAGGTACGATACAGAAGGTGCAAAACAAATCGCATCCTTCCTGAATCTTCAGAAACGCCCGCGTCTGTCCGCTAAACGTTACAGCCCCGAGCGTATCGACGCCTGGAGTTTTTGCTCCATCTATTTTGCGCAGATTGCTCACGGCAATGCGTTCCGCCAATTCTACTTTGACTGCGTGTAGAATGTCGTCGAGCCGATTCAATCCGATAACATGGTCAACTTCTGGAACTTTGGCGACGGCCTTTGGACTGACCTGTGCATAACAGCCTGTCATGATGACGCGCGCCTCGGGATTCGTCCGTTTGGCGCGTCGCGCGAGCTGTCGACTTTCGGCGTCGGCTTGATTAGTGACGGTGCAGCTATTGACGATGTAGACATCTGCGCAATCACTGAAAGGCACGAGGTGATGCCCGTCTGCGGTCAGACGATCTTCGATCGTCGCCGTATCGTACTGGTTGACCTTACAGCCTAAGGTCGTGATTGCGACACGCAGCATGAACCTACAATGCTCCTTCGATCCACCCGCCGCCTAACACGCGATCGCCGTCGTAGAAGACCGCGGCTTGTCCTGGGGTCACAGCGGGGGAAGCTTTGGCGAACCAGACTTCGGCTTTATCCGCAGCTTGCGGCGCCACTCGTGCAGGAATAGCAGGATGACGGTAGCGTATTTTGACAGAGACGACACGCTCTCTACTCTGGCTTTCGTCCGTCCAGTGTACATTCTTGGCCAGCAAACCGCGGGCGCCGAGCTGATGCTTGGCCCCGACGGTGACTTGGCCGCTGGCTGCGTCAATCGCAGTGACATAGCGGGGCTCGGGCAAGCCGCCGATGCCTAACCCGCGTCGCTGACCAACCGTGAAGCGGTGAATGCCGTCGTGTTCGCCAAGCGCATTGCCCTCTTGGTCAACAATTTTGCCCGTTTTGATCTGGGCGGCGGATAATCGTTGCTCGATGAAGCGCGCGTAATCACCGTCTGGGACAAAACATATATCCTGGCTCTCCGGCTTTTCAGCGAGACGAAGCCCTAACGAGCGCGCCTTTTCACGCACTTCACTTTTCAGTAAATGTCCTACCGGAAAGAGGGTGCGCGCAAGCTGGGCCTGGCTCAAGGTAAACAGAAAATACGATTGATCTTTCTGCTGATCCACGCCGCGCTGGAGGCAATACTGTTTTTCTTGCTCATCATAATTGATGCGAGCGTAGTGGCCGGTGGCGACAAAATGAGCGTCGAGTTCGCGTGCGCGTTGCCAGAGTATATCGAATTTGAGATCGCGGTTGCAGAGTAAACAGGGATTCGGAGTGCGTCCACGCACATATTCGCTGGTGAATACATCAATGACCCGCTGGCGAAACGCATCCTTTAGATTCAGGACATAGTAGGGAATGCCGAGTTGTTCTGCGACCCGACGCGCGTCCTGAAAATCATCGATCGAGCAGCAGCCGCCCTCATGGCTGTCCACATTGCCGGCGAGCAGCATGGAAATAGCAATGACTTCATATCCGGCTTCGACAAGTAACGCTGCAGCAACAGCGCTGTCGACCCCGCCGCTTAACGCCGCTAGAACACGTTTACCGGGAGAATGCTGAACGCTGAATGCTGAATGCTGAATTGAAGACATATCGAGTAGCTTTTTTACTTTTGACTTGAAGACTTAATGACTTAAGGATGCGGCGCGTACTCGCTCGACTACGCCTGGCAGCACTGCTAGCACGTGATCAATTTCCTGCGCAGTGGTATACTTGCCGACACTGAATCGTAACGCGCTTTTGGCGGCGATCTCATCTCGTCCGAGAGCGAGCAACACGTGCGACGGTTCGATCGAACCTGCAGCACAGGCCGAGCCGGTAGAGACTGCGATACCGGCCAAATCAAACCCCATAAGTAAGCCTTCTCCGGACGCGCCAGCGAACCATACATTAAGGGTATTAGCGAGTCGCTGACAAGCAGGACCGTTGAGCGCTACGTCCGGAATCACAGCTTGAATGCCTGTCCAGAGCTGCTGCGTCAGCTGCTGAGCGTGGGCAGCTGCGCTTTCCAGCTCTTGCGCGGCCAGGGTTGCGGCTAGCCCAAAGCCTACAGCTGCTGCGACATTTTCCGTACCTGGACGCTTTTCACGTTCTTGCGCCCCGCCTCGCATGAGCGGCTGTAATGCAGCGCCTTTGCGCACATACAAAGCGCCGACGCCTTTAGGTCCGTAAATTTTATGAGCAGAGAGCGAAAGCAAATCCACCCCCAACTGGGTGACATCAACCGGCAGCTTACCTACAGCCTGCACCGCGTCGACATGCAACAAGACGCCATGCGCTTTGGTGATCTTGCTGAGCGCACCGATAGGTTGGAGGACGCCAATCTCGTTGTTGGCGAGACCAATACTGACAAGTTTGGTGTTTGGTCGTAACGCCGCACATACGTTGTCAATGTTGACTTTGCCTTCACAGTCAACTGGAAGCATGGTGATAGCAACTCCTTTGTCAGCGAGCGCACGCAAAGGTTCCAAAACCGAAGAATGCTCAATCGTTGTGGTGATGACGTGTACGTCTTGAGCATGGTGGTTCCACACCGGAGCGACAACACCTAGGATCGCCAGATTATTGCTTTCGGAACCGCCGCTCGTGAACAGCACTTCTGCGGGACGCGCATGAAGAAACGCCGCGACACGTTCGCGTGCATCTTCTAGTCCCTGTTTCGCGCGTCGTCCTGCCCAATGCACGCTCGACGGGTTGCCGAAATGCTCTCGCAAGTACGGCAGCATGACGTCCACAACTTCCGGTCGCACGGGTGTCGTAGCGTTATAGTCAAGATAAATAGAGGCCATAGTGCGTCAGCAAAAGGAGCAACTTACTCTTTGGGTTCCGACCAGTTTTCCCAGCCGTACGCGCCCTGGAGTTTGACGAAGCGGCACTCGCCGAAATACTCTTCGCGGAATCCTTTCCGTTCTTTCCAGATGCGCACGAGGGTTTGCAGGTCTTCTTCACCCATCGGGACGACAAGGCGACCTCCAAGTCGGAGCTGAGAAAGCAACGGACGCGGCAAACAAGGAGCGGCGGCTCCAATGACAATCGCATCAAAGGGAGCTTCTTCTGCCCAGCCCAGCGTGCCGTCGCCGATGTGTACTGAGACGTTGTGGTAACCGAGCCGTTGCAATATCGTCTGCGCGCGAATGGCGAGGGGGCGCGACATTTCTACTGAACACACATGCGTCCCTTGTTCGGCCATGATCGCGGTCAAGTATCAGGAACCTGTTCCAACTTCTAAGACGCGCTCGCCTTCGGCAAGTTTGAGGGTCTCCGCCATGAGGGCGATCATATAGGGCTGGGAGATGGTTTGGCCTTCGCCGATCGGCAAAGGATTGTCTTCGTACGCACGGTCACGTAGCGCGTCTTCAACGAACTCGTGTCGCGGTACTTTTTCCATTGCCGCCAAGACGAGAGGATCGGAGATCCCTCGTTTGACAAGTTGCTCTCGCACCATTTGCTCTCGGGCCTGTGTATAGTTTAACGCCATGGTAACCGCAGATCGCGCAGTTCTTGCAGCGCGCGATAATTTGTGAGGTCTACGTGCAACGGCGTGACGGAGATGAATCCCTCATGGACGGCGACACAGTCCGTGCCTTCGTCCGGGTCGAATCCTAAATCATCGCCGCCAATCCAGTAATATTTCCTGCCGCGTGGGTCAACGCGCGCATCAATAGTTTCTGCATAGCGCCGTTTACCCTGGCGGGCGAGACGATAGCCTTTGATCTCTGACGCAGGCAAGTTAGGAACATTGACATTCAAGAGAGTATCCGTCGGCAGTCCTTGCGCGATCACTTCACCGGCAAGTATAGCGGTAAATTCTGCTGCTGTCTCGAAATGAAATGGTTTCTCCTTAATCATCAACGAGACCGCGATGGAAGGAATTCCTAATAGCGAGCCTTCGATCGCAGCAGAGACTGTGCCTGAATAGGTGATATCGTCACCCAGGTTAGCACCCTTGTTAATGCCAGACACGACAAGCTGAGGACGTATCGGCAAGAATCCTTTGACCGCAAGATTGACGCAGTCGGTTGGCGTCCCATTGACGGCGAACCGCCGTGGAGCGATCTCTTCGATGCGCAATGGGCGATGCAAGGTCAGAGCATGGCTGACAGCGTTCTGTTCACGATCCGGCGCGACCGTATAGATCTCGCCGACTGTTCGCAGCGCCGCCTCCAGCGCATGGAGCCCTTCGGAATGGATGCCATCGTCGTTCGAGACCAAGATAATCATGGCGGCATTTCAGCAGAAAGGCAAAGAAGAAGAAAGGCGACCTCGACAGCGGTCGCCCTACTTACGCTGGTCGGGGTGAGCCGATTTGAACGGCCGACCACTCGCACCCCAAGCGAGTACGCTACCAGGCTGCGCTACACCCCGACACGCTGATCTGTCTCTCTTAGCGTCTGAATGGTCAAGGGGTCAAGTGGGCGGCGGAGAGCATCTCGCGTATGGCTCACTCGCTCCGCTCGTTCTATAGCGTATGGCTCGTTCGCTCCGCTCACTCTCTAGCAAGTCAAATTTTCCTCTATATGCTATAAGCAAGCTATAAAGCGAACGGAGTGAGCGGGCTATTGAGCGCGCAAAGCGCGCGAGCTATCTGCCATAAAGCGAACGGAGTGAGCGAGCTATATGCCAATCTACCAAGGCGGTTGTCATTGTGGCCGAGTGCGATTTGAGGTGACCACGGACCTCAAGCAGATTATTGACTGCAATTGCTCGATCTGTACGAAGAAAGGGTTTCTGCATTTGATCGTTGAGCCTGAACAGTTTCGTCTCTTCTCTCCGCCGGAAGCAGTCACGCTTTATCAATTCAACACGAAAACCGCCAAGCACTATTTCTGTCCGACGTGTGGCATTCACGCTTATTACATTCCGCGTTCTCATCCGGACAAGATTGATGTGAATGTGCGCTGCTTGGAAGGTGTAGACCTCAGCAGTTTGACCATCCAGCCTTTTAATGGTCGAGAATGGGAAGCGTCTCGTCACACGCTTGACGAATAGTGAAGCTTTCTCATTCGTCCCAGCAGTTCATATCCAGCGTCACAAATAGATAGCCCAGCGCTTTACCCTGTCGGATGAGCGCCTCGCGCATCTCTGGCGCGAGCAATTGAGCAAAATCTTCCGGCGGCGCTTGAATGAGCACAATCCTGTCTTCCACGTGGACGTGATAGCGCGGCAACCCGAGAGATGCAAAGATTGGCGCCCATGCCGCCGTTGGATCTTCCGGCAATGGCCGACGTGTTGTTGTCGCACTCATAGGAAGGGACTGTACTACAAAACCTGAGCAAGCTAAATCCAGCCAGAACAGAGGATACAAAACGTATGGCTACTCCTTCCCTTGGCGTCATTTTTGATCTCGACGGGGTGCTGATCGATTCCGAAGGGTTATATTATCGTGCATATAGCGATGTGCTGAGACCGTATGGCGTGACCGTTTCGCGCGAGGAGTATGAAGATCATTGGATCGCTCAAGGCAACGGTCCGGAATATATCGTCGCGAAGCATAACCTGCCGATCTCGCCTGACGAGATGCGTCAGCTGCGATCGCCGATTTATTTGCATCTGTTAGAGACCGAAGTGACGTTGATGCCGTACGTGCAAGAGACTGTGCAGCGTCTTGCCGAGCATTGCGCGTTGACGGTGGCGACAAATAGTAACCGTGAACATCTGGACTCTGTCCTGCGTAAGTTTGGGCTTGCACAATTCTTTCCCGTTACCGTGGCGCGGCAAGATTACCAGAAAGCGAAACCAGAATCTGATGCGTTTATCACAGCGGCCCAGAAGCTTGGTCTGGCTCCTTCTCAATGTGTTGTCATTGAAGACACCTATAAAGGCGTCTGTGCGGCAGTGAGTGCGGGGATTGCGTGCATCGCCGTACCCAACGACTACACCCGACGTAACGACTTTAGCCAAGCGAGTCTGGTATTGCCGAGTTTGCAAGAGTTGACGGTAGATATTGTTAAAGGCTTACTGGGTTCGTAGTCCGATCGTATGAAGGCTTTTTCTTCTCTGCGGGCATTGGTGGGCTGCTCTCTCTTGTCTATACGTAAAAATCTCT
>CAZUFQ010000430.1:0-6285 GCA_964618735.1 uncultured Enterobacteriaceae bacterium | reverse complement strand
AAGCGGCCCCGTTGCAGAAGTGGCTCAAGAGCCAGCCCGACGTTGTGCTGGTCTTCAAATGGCACCCGATCACCAACAAAGAAGTCATCGATCGGGCGCTCAAACATCTGCAAGGGCTGACTCGGATTGTCAGCATACAAGAATTTGATACGTACTCTTTGTTAGGCGCCTGTGACGTTTGCGTCACCATCGGGGTGTCCACCACAGGCATGGAGGCGTTAGCCTTCGACAAGCCCTTGATTGAGATCCGTCTTCCTGATCAGAACTACTATTCTTTTACCGCGCAGGAAGTGGCGGAGCCCGCAGATGATTTTCCGGATCTGGCTGAAAAAGTTGAGCGGTTGCTCACGCAGGGGATCCCTCCGCAACGGCGGCAAAACATCGAGCGCTATTTCGCGAAACAATTTGCATTTTTTGACGGTCACACTGATGAGCGGGTGGTGGAAATGGCGGCTGAGATGGTGCAGGCAAGGGCGCAGATAATTTCGCCGTTGCCGTTGGCCAGTGCAACGAACACGCTCTGTTCATTGATTTTGCCGGTAAACGATACGCCGATTGAAAGCGTGCTGACAACTTTGAAAGGCGTCGCCGCTCATATCCCGCCGGAGCTTTTTGAACTCATACTTGTCAACGCGGCGACTGACGAAGACACGCGTGCATGTTTCGCTGCTCTAGGGGATGAGGTGCAAGTGATTGCCGCGCAACCCGGAGCAAGTTTTTCCGCGTGCTGCAATCTTGCAGCCCAGGAGGCGCGGGGCAAATATTTAGTATTCCTTAAGCCAGGTCTGATTCCCTGTCCAGGATGGTTGGAGGGATTGTTGACCACGGCTGAAGGGGAGTCCAATGTGGGGGTCGTCGGGGGACGAGTCTGCAATGATAAGGGTCTTCTTTGGCAAGTGGGCGTTGCCTTCGACATTAACCAGAGCCCTTTCCCGTTGTATCGATTGTTGCCGCCGGATTTTTCTGGAGCGCTCCGACAGCGAGAGTTTCATGCAGTAGAAGCTCCTTTCCTGGTTCCCCGCGCCCTGTTCGGCGAGTTGGGAGGATTCGGTGTTGACCTAGTAAACCGCTTTGAGGACGTTGATTTTTGCCTGCAGGTGCAAAAGACCGGCGCGCGAGTGCTGTATACCCCGCGAGGCACGATGATACGAATGGGAGAAAGTTGGCGACCAACGCCAGAAGAAGACCAACGCAACTGTTTTCGCTTTTACGCGAGGTGGGCTGGATCGTTGTGGCAGGATGACGGTCGCTATGTGGCGGAGGATGGAATGGATCGTGATGGTTTGAGCGCACTCTATAAGCAAGTCGCTGCTCAGATCTCAGCCAGTGTGTCGGAATTTGTGGCGCAAACACCAATAGCAGTTTAGTCTGCGCCCCGCCCCGGTACGGGGAGCGTCGGTTATGATGTTCTGTACGAGGAGATGTCTATGTTTGTCATTAATACAAATGTTGCTGCTCTTAATGCGCAGCGGAACTTGGGAAAGACGCAGAATAATCTGCAGCAAGCCATCCAACGCCTATCGACCGGCTTTCGTATCAACAGCGCCGCTGATGACGCCGCTGGTCTAGCCATCACTGATCGTATGACAGCCCAGATCCGGGGCCTCGATCAAGCCGTGCGCAACGCCAACGACGGCGTCTCTACCCTACAAACCGCTGATAGCTCCCTCCAGTCGGTTACCGATCTGTTACAACGCGCTCGTGAACTTGCGGTGCAATCGGCCAACGACTCGAACAGCGCCAGCGACCGCCAGTCCCTGCAGAGCGAAACCGGCAGCATCGTGGCCGAGTTGGATCGTTTAGCGAACACTGTCTCGTTTAATGGAAAAAAGTTGTTCGACGGCACCTTTTCCAACGCACAGTTCCAAGTGGGCGCCTACGCCAACCAGGTGATCTCTTTCTCGATGGGGAGCGTCCAAACCAAGGACGTGGGGGCCACTATCGTTCAGGGGAATGCGGTGAGTAACACGGCCCTGAACGGGAGCGTCATCCAACAGCTCAACCTCAATGGCGTTTCCATTGGCGTCAGCTCAGCGACCACTATTGATCAGGTAGTAACAAGCATCAACAACCAGTATGCGAATACTGGCGTTTCGGCGCTCAAGAACTCGCAGACTACTTTTACCGACACCGCCGGCACCTACGCCGTGGCGGCTGGCTCTTCGTCCACCCTTACGCTCAACGGTGTCAACATTATTCTGACCACGGGCAATGCCGACGCGTTCTCCAGTTTTGTGGCCACGGTCAACCAGTACACCAACCAGACTGGCGTGTCGGTGGCGACTGGGGCGACCGGCATCGTGTACACCCGCGCAAGCGGCGGCGACATTACGTTGACGGAAGCGACCTCGGCCGGTTCTAGCACCACGGTGATAGGCGACGTGTACGGCGCGAGTGCGTCACGGACGTTCAACGCCGGGATTACGCTGAATGTGGGGTTAGGTAATACGCTGGTGGTGTCAACCTCGGCGAATGAGATTGGCGCGGGGTTTGCGACGACGGGTGGCGGCGCCTTGACCTCGACGAACAAGCAAGTCAGCACCCTCAATATCGGCACGGCGTCCGGCGCGAACGATGCGATCCAAACCCTCGACTTTGCACTGACACAAATTGGCAAACTGCGCGGTTCGATTGGCGCCGTACAGAACCGGTTTACTTCCACAATTAGTAGTTTGCAGGTGGCGTCAGAGAACATCTCAGCCGCGCGATCGCGAATCAAGGATGCAGATGTCGCTCATGAAACCGCAGAGTTGACGCGCAACCAGATTTTGTCGCAGGCTGGGGTCTCGGTCTTAGCGCAAGCCAACCAGTTGCCCCAATCAGCTCTCGCCCTCCTCGGCGGACGATAGTCTTTCCCTTAACATCTCGTACATAACAGAAGGGACATCACAGTTGGTGTCCCTTGTTGTTGCTCCCGCCTTTGTTGTCTCCTCCCAGAAAGCCACGACTGTTGTAGGGGCGGCCCTGCGTGGTCGCCCGGACCCTGTGGGCCGACACCCTTCGGCAAACTCAGGGCAGGCTCCGGTCGGCCCCTACGTCGGACCGACGGGCGTCTATAGAGAAAACACACCAAGATATGGGATGCGAAGAGGATCGTTTTCTCCTCTCCCTTGAGGGGCAGGGCCAGCGCACGAAGACCTGAGGAAGGACAGGAACTTAGGGCGTAAAGACCGTTGGCGCTGCAACGCGCTTTGTCTACGCCGCGAATTTCCTGGCGTTAGGACAGCAGGGGAAGGACGTGGGACTGGGCAAAATGCAGCTTTGTTCATAGGAATACCAGGAGAAATCCTCGAAATTCTTGGGTTTTTTCCTTAATGCGCCGGCCCTGCCCACGAGGGGAGAGGACACAGGAGAGGGTGAGTGCGGTATCCCCTCACCCTCTCCTGTGGCGTTGCTATAGCTCGTTCTCTTCGGCTCGTGACTGGTCCCCTTTTCCTTCCTGCGCAGAAAAATTTCCTACCCTCTCTCTAAAGTTTTCTCTCCTAGGTCGATAACGAAAGAAGAAGCAGTAGGAAATGAAAAGCGGACAGATGGGACTTCTTAGTTCTTATCTCACGTTCGCGAACGATCGTTAACCTTTACCCTCTCTCGGGGAACGGAAACCCCGGGTGTCGTCTATCACGGAGGATTTCGTATGAGCATTGTTATTAACAGTAACGTTTCCGCCCTCAACGCGCAGCGGAACTTGGGGAAAACGCAAAACAGCCTCCAACAAGCGATTCAACGCCTGTCGACCGGCTTTCGCATCAACAGCGCCGCTGACGACGCTGCCGGCTTGGCCATCACTGATCGTATGACAGCCCAGATCAGGGGGCTCGATCAAGCCGTGCGGAACGCCAACGACGGCGTCTCCACCCTCCAAACCGCCGATAGCTCTCTCCAATCGGTCACGGACCTGCTCCAACGGGCTCGTGAACTCTCGGTGCAATCCGCAAACGACTCCAACAGCTCAAGCGATCGCCAGTCCCTGCAAGGTGAAGCCAGTAGTATCGTGGCCGAGTTGGACCGTTTGGCGAATACGGTGTCCTTCAACGGCAAAAAGTTATTGGACGGAAGCTTTTCAGGCGCCCAGTTTCAGGTAGGCGCTTATGCTAACCAAACTGTTTCTTTCTCTATTGGCAGCGTACAGACCAAAGACAGTGGAGCAACCATCATTCAAGGGAATGCGGTGAGCAACACCGCCCTGAGCGGGAGCGTCATTCAACAGATTAACCTTAACGGCGTCTCGATTGGCGTAAGCTCGGCGACCACGATTGATCAGGTAGCAGCAGCTATCAATAATCAATACTTCAACACCAACATCTCAGCGTTAAAAAACTCACAAACCACTTTCACCGATACCGCTGGCACCTATGCGGTAGCGGCGGGCTCTTCGACAACGTTAACACTCAACGGCGTCAATATTATTCTCACCACCGGCAATGCCGATGCGTTCTCCAGTTTTGTGGCCACGGTGAACCAGTACACGAACCAGACTGGCGTGACCGTGGCGACTGCGGCAACCGGTGTGGTGTACACCCGCGCAAGCGGCGGTGATATTACGTTGGCGGAAGCGACTTCGGCGGGCTCCAGCACCACGGTGGTGGGTGACGTGTATGCCTCGAGCGCGTCACGGACGTTTAATGCTGGGCTCACCTTGAGTGTGGGGTTGGGCTCCGTCATTGCCGTATCGACGTCGGCGAACGAGATTGGCTCGGGGTTTGCGACCACCGGCGGTGGCGCCTTGACCTCAACGAACAAGCAGGTCAGCACCCTTAATATCGGTACGGCGTCGGGCGCGAACGATGCGATCCAGACGATCGACTTTGCCTTAACGCAGATTGGCAAGCTGCGCGGCTCGATTGGCGCCGTGCAGAACCGGTTCACTTCCACCATTGGAAGTTTACAGGTGGCGTCGGAGAACATCTCGGCAGCGCGCTCGCGGATTAAAGATGCGGACGTGGCGGCGGAGACGGCGGAGTTGACCCGCAACCAGATTTTGACGCAGGCTGGCGTGTCCGTGTTAGCGCAGGCCAACCAGTTGCCACAATCTGCTCTCGCCTTACTCGGCCGATAAACAGGAACTCTTAGCTCATGAGGGGAGGGGCTCCGCTCCTCCCCTCTGTCTTCTGGAGAAACCGCTATGAGTGCTACCCCTTCTGTATCTGATGTGAGCACGTCTTTTGCGCGCGGAAATCCAACGAACCGAAGAGAAGAGGGCGATATTCAGCCACGAGTGCAAACCGTAGTGGCGAAGGAAAGTGAGGAGGGTAAGGATGAAAAGAAGACCGAACAGAATATTCTCCCCAAATCTATCACAAATGTCAATTTATTAGGTTCAGGACTGGAATTCGCTCAAGATCAGGAGACTGGCCTAACGATTATCAGGATGTATGACCGAGAAACTGGAAAACTCGTTCGTCAACTGCCGCCCGAAGAAACCTTAGCTTTTTTGCGCCGTTTAGCGGAAGATAAAAAAGGCGTCTTGGTTTCGAAGAAGTTGTAGTAAAAGACGAGCTGTCCACCATGAAGTCAAGGCGGACAGGAAAGCTACAAGGCTCTTGTTCGTAGTCAGGATATGCGCCGCCGCCAATAATGGTTGACCGCTTTAAAGATTTGTCTTTGGCGCCGATTTCTTTTTTGAGAGAGGCAGTATATGGCAAATATCCAATTTGGCGGTTTGGCTAGCGGACTCGATACCAAGGCTTTAATTGACGGTTTAGTGGGGGCCGAAACCACCAGTTTCATCACCCCTCTGACAAACCAAAAAACCCTCGATCAAGTACAACAGGGACTGCTCACCACCCTCAGCAGTTCATTGGCGAGCCTAAAAAATAGTGCGCAGGCGCTCTCCCTCTCTCCCGATTGGAACAAGCGCACGGCGTCGAGCAGTGACACTACCGTGCTAGCCGCCACGGCTGATTCTTCCGCCCAGAGTGGCGTGTATAACGTGGTGGTTACCAGCTTGGCGAAAGCGAAATCTCTCCAGTCCTCGACTTCCTACACCAGCACTACGGCGGCGATAGGAACAGGAACCTTATCGATTAACGTGGGGACTACGGCGACTTCGATTACCATCGACGCCACGAACAATACGTTAGCGGGTCTGAAGGACGCGATTAACAATTCCGGCGCCGCCGTTACCGCGTCGATCGTCAACGTCGGCACAAGCGCTACTCCACAATATAGTCTGGTTGTCCAGAGCAAGAACACCGGCACGGCCAATAATGTGACGATCGCAAGTTCTCTCGTGGGTGGGAGTGATCCTTTCGCCGGCGGAGGGACGCTTGTGCAAGCAGCGTCTGA
>CAZUFQ010000429.1:0-6300 GCA_964618735.1 uncultured Enterobacteriaceae bacterium | reverse complement strand
CGGCCTGGTGTGAGCGCCACGCTTGCATTCTGCAACAAGTCTTCTGCAAGCGCGAAACTATCGTTGCTAAAACGCGAACAGTCTGTGTACAAGTAAAAAGCCCCGACCGGAGTAACCGGAACCGCAAAACCAAGACGAGTGAGGGCGGGAAGCAGAAAGTCGCGACGCCGCTGAAACTCGGCCCGGCGCGCTTCGGTAATAGCCAGCGTCTCGGGCTGAAACGCAGCGAGAGCCGCATGCTGAGCGAGATAGGGCGGGCTAATAAACAGGTTTTGGGCGAGCTTTTCTATCTCTCGTACGTAGGCGGGCGGTACGACTAACCAGCCAATACGCCAGCCGGTCATCTGAAAATACTTTGAGAAACTGTTAAGTACAAAAACGTCGTCAGAGATCGCCAACGCCGTGGTTGCATCAAACCCATAGGTGAGGCCGTGGTAAATCTCGTCAACAATCAAACGTCCGCCGCGCGCGTGTACGGACCCGGCGATTTTGCGCATCTCCGAGTCGGCTATCATCGTGCCGGTTGGATTGGAGGGAGAGGCGATCATGACTGCTATCGTTTTTGTTGACCAATGCTCCTCGACCATCGCCGCGGTGAGTTGATAGGCGCTGTGTGGGTCTGTGGCGATGAGGCAGGCGCGACCTTCGAGGGCGCGTACAAAATGCCGATTGCAAGGGTAACTGGGATCACCCATCAAGACTTCGTCGCCTGGAGACAAGAGCACTCCCAAAGCCAACAACAACGCGCCGCTCCCGCCCGCGGTGACAATAATCCGTTCCGGGGGAACAGAAATATGATAACGAGCAGCGTACCACTGCGAGATCGCCTCGCGTAAGGCGGGAATGCCAAGCGCCGGCGTGTAGTGAATGTTGCCAAGTTGCAGCGCTTTCATGCCGGCGGCGATGATGGGTTCAGGCGTGGCAAAATCCGGTTCCCCGACTTCCATGTGGATAATCGAGCGTCCTGCTGCTTCCAGTTGGCGCGCTTTGGTGAAAAGCTCGACGGCTTCAAAGGCGGCAATGTCCGTCATGCGTGCGGCCAGGCGCGCAGCAAGAGGCGTTTGCTTCTTCTCGAGGAGTGATGATTGTTCTGGCATGGCTCTCAAGCGGGTTGTTGAAAGTTGCGCGCTTTCCACTTTTCCAGAATTTGCAACGCTTCCGCCGGGGACACTCCAGCACGAGCGATCAGCCAACAGGTGACTGGAGCCGTAAGGCGTTCTGACGCATGCGCAGCTTCGCCGGCCAATTGTAGTAAGTCTCGAATTTCATCACCCGTAGGAGGCGCAACGCCTAACTCGGCGGCAAAACCAGCAAACCATTCTTTCGCGTTCATCATGATTCCTTATTAGCATCGAATGTGTCTTTGGTCTGTATCCTCTCCCTACTACATTGACGCACGGGAGAAAATGGAGCACGACAACTCTCTTCTGGGCTACGACTTGATCGTGAAAAATGACCAGGGCATCATGACGAAAAGGATTCTCTGTGAAACAAAGAACGCAGTGGAAGAAACTAAACAACATGACAGGTTCTAGAACAACGGGATGGCAGCCGAGCGCACAGCGATACCTCGTGCCTGTGTGTCTGCTTGTGCTCTTGAGTTCTTCACCCGTCTTGAGCGGCGAGGTTACCGGTCAAGTGGTAGAGAAGAACGGAGAAGCCATCTCTCAAGCTGTTGTGTTTGTCCAATCGTTACCCGCAGGCGTCTCTGCCCCGACAAGTCTTCCCGTTGCGGAAATGGATCAAATTCAGAAAGAGTTCGTCCCTTCAGTCTTACCGGTTGCCGTCGGCGCCGAGGTACGGTTTCCTAATCATGATCAGATCCGTCATCACGTTTATTCCTTCTCCCGCACGAAGAGCTTTGAACTCCCGCTCTATAAAGACGAACAGGCGCCAACGGTGCTCTTTGACAAACCTGGCGTTATCAAGATTGGTTGCAACATTCACGATTGGATGTCCGCGATTATTTATGTGACGCCCACGCCCTATTTTGCATTGTCGGATGACGCCGGGAAATTCGTGTTGCATGATCTCCCTGCAGGAAGCTATACGCTCGCGGCTTGGCATGAACGAAGTCCGGCGCAAATAGAGGATACTGCGCAACCAGTGCAGGTGGGAGAACAGCCGGTCGAAGTGCGATTTATCCTTGCGCTGACCCCGCCTCGACCGCGCTTGGCGCCGCGTCAAAGGGGTTTCTATTGATTCGCTGGTGGACGCGCAGCCGTCTGCGCACCAAGATCTTTCTTGCGTTTTCGGCGCTTATTCTGTCCGTGCTCTTGGCGACGCTCGGATTTACGCAACTTGTAGTCAGTCGTCAAGCTCAAGACACTCTCCATCACGGGCTGTTGACAACGGGGCAAGTGTTTCGAGAGTTGGTGGAAGAGCGCACGGCGCGACTGCTCACCAACGCGACGCTGCTTGCGGGGGATTTTGCTCTTAAACGCGTTGTGGCGACGTATGACCCTGTTACTCTCGCCTCCGCTGCGCTCAGTTATCAACAACGTATCGGCGTTGATCTCCTGTGGATCGCCGACGAACATGGCGTACTCCTCGCCGATCCACAAGGACAGCAACACCATGGAAGGGCGCTCGCAACGTTCTCGCCAGTGCAAGAGGCGCTGGCGTCGGGAATGTCCTCTGCGACCATTGCTGAGGTAAACGGAGTCCTCTTTCAATTGATCGCCGTGCCGGTCTTTGGT
Organism: uncultured Enterobacteriaceae bacterium; assembly: GCA_964618735.1. Classification (GTDB taxonomy): domain Bacteria; phylum Desulfobacterota; class Binatia; order Bin18; family Bin18; genus SYOC01. The sequence continues at coordinate 3,601 of CAZUFQ010000429.1, read as the reverse complement.
CCTGACGTGATCGGCTTTCTGCTGCTCGGTCAATCTATTAACGACGCCTTTGCCGAGCAGCTTGAGCGCGACACCGGCTCACACATTTCTTTTCTTACTGCGACACAAGTTTTTGCCTCGTCGCTGCCGTCGGCTGAACGCGCAAAGCTGCTGTCTTCCGTGCTTCGCTCCACGAACTTGTTGAGCCAGCAGGCAAACCGGGACCCCGTTCTTCTCTCTCTCGTTGAAGAGCGTTTCTTGTCATTGATTGTGACAATTGACGCTCATCTTTCGTCGCCGCTCTACGCCCTTGTGTTAGGGTCGTATGAGAAAGCGTTTGCGCCTTTTTATGCATTGCGTCGACAAATCGTGGTCATCGGCGTCAGCGCTCTCGGAGTAGCGCTGTTCGCGGGCATTGGGCTGGCGCGCGGCATCACCTCGCCGGTGCAGGCCCTTGTGGCCGGCATGGGTGAAGTGCTGAGAGGAAATCTGAGTTATCGCTCGAACTTGCAACGCGAGGACGAAGTGGGGTTCCTCGCTCACTCCTTCAATGCAATGGTCAGCGGATTGGAAGAGCGGGAAAAGATTCGCGACATGATGAACAAGATTGTCTCGCCTGAAATCGCTCGTGAGATGCTTCAACGCGGAGTCGCTTTAGGAGGAGAGCTGCAGGAGGTGACCGTACTCTTTGCCGATATTCGGGAGTTCACGGCGTTATCAGAGAGCATGCCGCCGGAAGAGTTGTTAGGGCTTCTCAATGCGTATCTCGGACGCATGAGTCGAGTGATCGAGAGTGAGAACGGCGTCATCGACAAATATATTGGCGATGAAGTGATGGCGATCTTCGGCACGCCGCTGCCGCAGGCGGATCATGCCGTACGTGCGGTTGCGGCTGCGGTAGGTATGCTACAGGAGCTAGAGCGTTTTAACGCTGAGCAAAAAGAGCGGTTCTCAAGGGGGACCATTTTGCGCGTGGGGATTGGCGTTGCTACAGGTTCCGTGATTGCGGGGAATGTTGGGTCGCCGGAACGTCTCAACTACACGGTCCTGGGAGACACCGTGAATCTTGCGTCGCGGCTGCAAGAGCTGACGAAAGAGTATCAAACGCCGCTACTTGTAAGTGGCGCGACGTACGCCCAGGTAGCCCATCGCTTCCCGTGCCGCTTGTTAGGAAAAGTCGCCGTCCGCGGTCGACAAGAGGAAACTGAGCTATATACGATCGAGAGTTAACGCACAGTTAGGATGCGAAAAACGGGGAACGAGCGCCCTGCCGCTCGGAAACACGCCCACACAAAGGAGAAAGCTTATGGAACAGATGGTGCGGATGCCGTTGGAAGGTATTCGAGTGGTCGATTTGACGATCTGGGTGCAAGGACCCCTGGCTTCGATGATGCTTGCCGACCTCGGCGCGGAAGTCATTAAGGTGGAGAAACCGGGCCAAGGAGATTTCTCTCGTGGGGCCACCTTCATGTTCGGACAACCGCAAAAGTTCCCCGACGGACGCAGCCTGATGTTTGAGATTGCTAACCGCAATAAGAAAGCCATTAGCGTTGATCTGCGGACCCCAGAAGGGCAGCAGGTATTCTACCGCTTGATAGAGCGGTCCGATGTGCTGGTGACAAACCTCCACCCGAACACGCTCCGCGAGTTCAGGGTGGACCGTGAAACGCTGCTGGGGTGTAATCCGAAACTCATTTACGCACACGCTACAGGATTTGGGCCGTTCGGTCCGCACGCCGAGGACCCTTGCCAAGACACTGTCGGCATGGCGCGTTCGGGTTTTATGTTCAATACGCCTACCGTCGACGGCGCGCCGATCTATCCGACCGGGGCGCTGAGCGACATTTTATCCGGCACAATGCTGGGCTTTGGCGTCCTCGCCGCCCTCCTCGCTCGGGAACGGTCGGGCGTCTCACAAGCAGTGTGGTCGTCCCAACTGAGCTCCATGATGTGGATGCAGTACTATAACGTCGCCCAATACGCCAACATGGGAGCAGACTTCGAACCCTACGATCGCACTACTGTCGCCAACCCGCTTATGAACCTCTATCGTTGCGCCGATGGCCAATGGATCGCTTGTGGGATGGCGGTGGCGCAACGGTTCTGGCCTGAGTTCTGCGCGGTAATAGGTATGCCCGAATTAGAAAAGGACTCCCGATTCGTCAGCGATAAGAGACGAGCGGCGAATCGGACTGAGCTGATTGCTTTGCTCGACCAAGCTTTTGCTACCCAACCGCGCGCCCACTGGGAGCGGCTTTTCCGAGAGAAGGGATTCTGGTTCTCCGTGGTCAATCGAGTGAGCGATCTGCAGAGTGACCAACAAGTCGTAGCCAACGATTATATAGTTGAATTAGACTCTGGTCTCAAAACCGTCGCTTTTCCATTCGCGTTAGAGAAGACGCCCGCGCCCCTCAGGAAAGGGGCGCCAGAGTTCAGCCAGCATACCGATGAGATCCTCCGCGAGGTCTGCGGGTACAGCATGGAAGAGATCCTCGCCCTCAAAGAGAAGGAGGTTGCGTGGTAATGGTCTGCCATACTGAGGTTGAGGAGTTCAGGTCGTCATGCCAGCGAAGGCTGGCATCCAGGAAGATTCAGTACTGACCTCCGGTTATGTCTCCTGGATTCCGGGTCTCGCGTCGCTCGCCCGGAATGACGTTTTCAGCTCTCTCTTTTTGTTACATTTATTTAGTACGCATGTCATTGGGCGGTGAACCCGCCGTCGATCACCAACTCTGCGCCAGTGACGAAAGAGGCTTCATCACTAGCGAGATAGAGAACGCCGTAGGCTACGTCATCCGCTGTAGCCAGTCGTCCTAAGGGATGCGCTTGGGTTGCCGCGCGTTTCCCTTCGGGGTTGAGCACGTCGAGCATAACCGTATCCACTCCGCCGGGATGCACGGAATTGATGCGGATCTTCTCTTTAGCGTATTCCACCGCGGCGGTTTTGGTTAACAGACGCACGGCCCCTTTCGTGCCGTGATAAGCGGTCGCCATGCCTGAGCCGATCAGGCCGGCGATCGACGATATGTTCACGATCGACCCACCGCCAGCCTGCCGCATGGCGGGCACGGCGTATTTCATCCCGAGCCAGACGCCTGTTTGGTTGATGGCAATGACGCGGTTCCACAGCTCCATGCTGGTGGCTTCGACGCCTTCAATCGGGAAGATCCCAGCATTGTTGACTAAAATATCAAGCTTACCGTAGGTGCGCGCCGCAGTGTCTACTGCTTGTCGCCAGTCGGTCTCGCTTGTCACATCGAGTTTGACAAAAGTGGCTTGCCCACCCTGCGCGCGCAGGGCCGCCGCAATCTTTTCTCCTTGTTCGACGAGAAGGTCACTAACGACGACTGCGGCTCCTTCTTTGACAAAGAGGCGTGATTCAGCTTCTCCCTGACCGCGGGCGGCTCCGGAGATAAGCGCAACTTTTCCAGCAAGTCGTTGAGACATGTGCTGTTCCTCCTTTGGGATGGCCAGTTATTTATAGAAACGCCACACCAATATGTGGCGCGCCATTATATGTGGATCCTCTCGGCTTCCGATTCCCTCGCCCCTTGGGGGAGAGGGTCAGGGTGAGGGGATGTCTGTGGTGATCACCCTCTCCTGTGTCCTCTCCCCTCAAGGG
>CAZUFQ010000428.1:0-6305 GCA_964618735.1 uncultured Enterobacteriaceae bacterium | reverse complement strand
TCGAGGCTTCAAAGCCGCCTTTGCCGAGTTGCTACCCCATTTTGGCATAGAACTCATAGTCCTTGGTCTTGCCAAAATGTTCGCCGCCGAAGTTGTAATGAAGCATGGCGGATTTCCAATACGCGCCGATATATTTGTGGGCCATGTCTTTGGCTCGGGAAGCGTCTTTATCACAGAAAACCCAGCCGGCGGCCACAGGCGAAGGCGCAGGGACGCCATGCATCTTCTGAAAAACTTCACTATATGTTTGCAACTCAGAGGCGACGGCTTCCCACGGCTTCTGCGGGATGATAAGGATGCCGATGCCGAGCCGCGCCATGATCTCAACGGACTCAGGAGAGATGGCGGCGGCAAAGGTGCGGCCTTTGAAAGATTTGTGCGGCCCCGGACGGATATCTTTTCGCGGCTGTTGATAGTATTTGCCATTGTATTCGCAGTAGCCTTGTTCGAGACCGGTGAGCACCATCTCTGCAGCTTCAACAAAACGGTCGCGGGATTCACCCATGGGTACGCGGAACCCTTCAAACTCGACCAGTCCGGCGCCACGACCAATACCGAGGATCACGCGACCATCGCTCATAGCGTCGAGCATCGAGACCTCTTCCGCCACACGCATGGGATCATGCCAGGGCAGCACCACCACCATCGAACCAAGTTGAATTTTTTTAGTGCGACCCGCCATATAGGTGAGGAACTGGATCACATCCGGCACCATCGTGTAGTCGGTGAAGTGGTGTTCGACACTCCAGAGGGAATCAAAGCCCAGCGGTTCGGCCAGATCAGCGAGGCGTAATTCATTCTTATAGGTCTCAAAATCGGAAATCCGGCGATCCGGGTTTTGGCAAACAGCAGCAAGGCCGACCTGCACGGGACCAGAAATTTGCATGACAAGAAGTCTCCTTTACTCACAAAAATGCCCGCTCCACAGAGTCGGGCTAGGTTCTGTACATAGCGAAACAGCAGGGTGGATGTAAGAGGGTTAGGGGTTTTAGCCGAGACATCCTCCGGTTATGAATTGGAGCCTAGGGATGCGATCTTCCTGAAACCGCGCAAGACCGGCCTCGCCAAGTCGTTGCAGTTCGATACGGCACTGCCCCAAGCCGGACACGAACTCTTGTAATTCTATCTCCAGAAAAACTGGTTGATAAAGGATAAGCTTTTCCATTCCATCGTGCAGAAGCGACAAGGCGCCGCGCAGATTGTGGTTTTCTCGATGATAAAACGCCACTGCAATCTGGATCAACCCTTGGAGAAAAAGTTTCGCCGCACCGCTTTCTTGGAGCCACTGCACTTCCAATACTTCATGGACTTCAAAAAACAGGTGGTGATTGAAGAGCAGTGCCCCTTTTTGCAGGGCGAGGGCCTGGGAGGTTCCTTCGTGTGGGGACCACTCGTCTAGCGCTGCCCCAAAGCGGATGAGTCTATCGATGATCTCGCGCCATTCTGAGGAGAAGTTAGTAGAGAGCGTTACTTGTCCTGAGCCTCCGCGTAGATCCCACGCCAAGAGTGGATTGGCTACAAGCTTAACATTCACAGTTTCGTGAATTTCTTCCGGGGCCGGATGCAGGAAGCCGGCAACCGCCATTGGCTGCGGATCGTGTTCAATGGTGCGACAATAAGCAACAAGACACTGTAAGGCCGCCGCACTTACGCGATCGTCTAGTGCAGTGAGCATCAGGTCCGCAAGCAGGTTGCGGGTCGCGATCTTCATATTGTCAACTCGGCGACCGTGACGCCGCCGCCGCCCTCAGCGCGCGAGGGCTCGCTGTACGACGAGCAGTAGCGAGAGTGAGCCAAGAATTCGCGCACCGCGCGTCGCAGCGCTCCCGTGCCCATGCCATGGACGATACGCACCGAAGGACGCTGCTCTAACAACGCCCGATCAAGAAATGCTTCTAGCTGCGGCAATGCTTCATGGACACGCAATCCCAGCAAATTGAGTTCGGATGTTGACGCGGTCGCATTGGTGATGGTTGTTCGTGTTGGTTTATCAGGCTTGGCGGCCCCTGCTTTACGAATCTGATTGAGACGCGCCTCAAAGGTAAGACCGCCCCGACGAATACGTACGCGGTCGCCCTGAATCGCCACCAGCTCGCCGCGAATTTTCCCATCTCGAATTTCAACTTCGTCGCCGATCTGAGGCGGTTCACTGGTTTCTGTAGATACAGGGATCAATTCTTGTTCTTTCGCGGCAATGCGTTGCTGCTGCTTTCGTAAGAAGTCGGCGAATTCTTGACGCGCGCGGGTCTGGTTCTCGCGCACCCGTGCGACGGCTTCCCGCCCTTCTTCGCGGAGCCGACGCACCAGCGTCTTCGCTTCGGCTAGCTCTTCACGCCACAAGCGTTGTTTTTTGGCGTCTAATTCAGCTAGGAGAACTTGCTGTTGATTACGTAAAGCAGCGGCTTGCGCGCTCTCCTCAAGCGCCCGAGTGTGTTCGTGTTCAAAGGCAGCGCGCATTTCTTCGAGCTGGGTGATGGCTTGTGACAATTGCCGCGCTTCGGAAGAAAGAGTTGCTTCCGCAGCTTTGCACACTTCTTCAGGCAGACCCAGGCGACGCGCCATAGGCAAACCGAGGCTCTGTCCGACCGTGTTATACCGTAACTGATAGTGAGGAGTAAGCGTATCCAGGTCAAAATCCACGGCGGCAACTTGATACGTTTTTTCCGCCAAGGCGAGGAGTTTTACCGGCGCCAGATGGGTCGAAGCCGCTATGTGTACATCCCGTTCTTCGAGATGCGTGAGCAGACCGCACGCAAGCGCGCCGCCTTCTGCGGGATCAGTGCCTCCGCCAGGCTCGTCGAACAACACCAGCGCTGGCGGCGTCATCTCTTGCAAAATATCCGCGACATTGCGTACGTGCGCCGAGAACGTGGAGAGACTCTGTTCAAGAGACTGCGCGTCGCCAATGTCAGCAAAAACGCCGCAAAAGACCGGCAACTTGCTTTCATCCTCCGCTGGAATCAGCATGCCGCTCTGCGCCATAAGGCAGAGGAGCCCCAGAGTTTTGAGAGCCGCCGTTTTTCCGCCAGTATTGGGTCCAGTAATGATGAGCCCGGTTTTTCCCTCCGGTAGTAATAGATCGATAGGGATGACAGGTTTGCCAGTCGCGAGAAGCAACGGGTGACGAGCGTTGCGGAGCCGTACCTCCGCGCCGCCGAAGCGTGGTTTGCTACAATGGTATTTGCGCGCAAGCTGCATTTTGGCGTGCAATACGTCAACTTCGACCAACACGGAGAACGCGCTTTCCAGGCGCGGCAGTTCTTCACGCACCAGATCGGTCAGCCATAAATAGAGGCGCTGTTCCTCAGCTTCAATCTCTTTGCGAGTGAGCAGTAAGCGATTGTTTAACTCCACGGCGAAGAGCGGCTCAATGAAGAGAGTTTCCCCGGAGCCGGACCGATCTTGCACGATGCCCTGTAAATGCGTGTGAAAATTGGGACGCACGGGAATCACAAAACGGTTATTCCGGATTGTGATGTACTGGTCGGTCACAACGTCTTTAGCTTGAGAAGAACGCAGGACATTATGCAAGCGTTGTTCGATCTCTTCGCTCAGGGCCCGCACCCGACGGCGCAACGAACGCAGCTCTGGACTCGCCTCATCTTTCAATTGCCCAGTTTCGTCGAGACAACGGCGGAGGGTGTCCTCCAATGTAGGAAACGAGACAAGTCGCTCTGGCAGGTCCCTCAGTCGATTGTAATTGCCAGCCTGGCGGCGGAAAAAAGTCGCGAGCGCACGCGAGAGCGCCATGACGTCAAGAATCTGCAGGAGTCGTTGACCCTCGAGCGCTGCTCCTGCATGGTTCGCCCACTCAAGTGCTGGACGGATGTCGGGAAATTCCCGTATCGGCATCGTCAATTGTTCTTCGAGCAGGCGGAAGAATTGCCAGGTGCGCTCACTTGCGGCTTCAACTTCATCCAGATCTGTAAATGGAGAAATTGACAGGCAAGCTTCATATCCTGCGCTCGACAGGGTGCAGCCAGCCAACAGGTGTAAAACTTTATCAAATTCTAAAGCGAGGAGGTCGCGTTCACGCATAGTGGTCTGAGAGAGTAAAAAAGAGTTGCTAGAGGCATTCTTCAGAGAGCATAGCGGAATTACCCAGGTTTTTCCAAGATCACGCCGCAGCATCTGGGTAGTGAAAGCTTGCATCCGCGGATAAGTGTCTGGTAATCAGAGGCGAACCGTTGGAGAAGGGACGCATAGGATGAAGTTTTCAGAGATTGTCGATCACGCCGCCACTTTGCTGCAACATAAGGGACGGATGACCTATCGCGCCCTCAAGCTGGAGTTTGACCTGAACGATGAGCAGCTGGATGTCTTAAAGGAGGAACTCATTGAAGCGCTAGCGCTAGCGGTCGATAAAGACGGGAAGATGCTCGTCTGGACCCGAGCTGCGCCGACCCTAAGTCCTGAGTCCCGAGTCCTGAATTCTCCCCAGCTCCTAACCCCTGATCCCCAACTCCCAGTCTCCTACACTCCTGCACACCTTGCCGAGCGTATCCGTGCGGAGCAAGCGGCGCTGGAAGCGCGAGGAGCACCTGACGGCGAGCGTAAGACCATAACCGCTCTCTTTGCCGATCTCAAAGGGTCGACCACGCTCATTGAAGGACTCGATCCCGAAGAAGCCCGAGCCATTCTTGACCCGGCCCTGCAACTGATGATGGACGCCGTGCATCGCTATGAAGGCTACGTTGCACAAGCCCTGGGTGATGGCATCTTTGCGCTCTTTGGCGCCCCGATTGCCCATGAAGATCACCCGCAGCGGGCGCTCTACGCCGCGCTGCGCATGCAAGAAGACATGCGGCGCTATGCCGCTACGCTCCGACAGAAAGGCTATCCACCCTTGCTGATGCGGGTGGGGCTCAATACTGGCGAAGTGGTGATGCGCTCGATTCGCAAAGATGACTTCCACACGGACTACGTGCCGGTGGGCCATTCGACCAACCTGGCGGCGCGCATGGAGCAGTTGGCCACTCCGGGTTCCATCGTGGTCTCGGCCTATACCCATCGTCTGACCGACGGCTACTTTGCCTTCAAAGACTTGGGGCCAACACAGATCAAGGGGGTAGCAGACTCGCTTAACATTTACGAAGTGCTAGGCGTCGGCGACTTACGCACGCGGCTGCAAGTGGCGGCGCAGCGGGGACTGACGCGCTTTGTTGGACGGCAGAGTGAGATGGAGCAACTCCAACGAGCGCTAGAACAAGCGAAAGCGGGGCACGGGCAAATCGTGGGGACGATGGGTGAGCCGGGGTTAGGGAAGTCGCGCTTGTTCTACGAATTCAAACTGCTCTCATTAAGCGGCTGTCTGGTGTTGGAAGCATACTCGGTTTCGCATGGCAAAGCGTCGGTGTATCTGCCGGTGATCGAACTGCTCAAGAGTTACTTTGATATCAAGACCGAAGATGACGAACGTAAACGACGTGAACGGGTTATTGGCAAAGTCCTAGGTCTCGACCGTAGTCTCGAAGACACCCTGCCCTATCTCTTTGCCCTGCTGAGCATTGAAGAACAGCCGTCGCCGTTGCAGCAGATGGACCCGCAGATTCGCCGCCGTCGTACGTTTGACGCGCTCAAGAAGTTGTTTTTGAGAGAGAGTCTCAAGCAACCGATGGTGCTGATCTTTGAGGACCTGCACTGGATCGACGGCGAAACACAAGGCTTTTTGGACCTGCTCAGTGAGAGTGTAGCCAGCGCCAAGATTCTGTTGCTCGTGAATTACCGCCCGGAGTATCGGCATGAATGGAGGCAAAAGACGTATTACACGCAGCTACGCTTAGCACCGCTGGGCAAAGCAGAGGCGGAAGAGTTTCTTGATGTCCTGCTGGGGACGACTGTAGGGACCAACCTGCGTGTCGGCCCACCGGAACCGGGCGCACACACAGGGGCGTCCCTACACAACCTCAAACGTCTGATCCTGGAGAAAACCCAAGGCACGCCCTTCTTTATGGAAGAGATCGTGCAGGAGTTGATCGAGCAAGGGGTTTTGGTCCGTAACAGTGTCGGGGCCGATCCGGAGCCTGCCCTGAGCTTGGCGAAGGGTGTCGGCCCACAAGGTCCGGGCGCACACATAGGTGCGCCCCTACACATCCCCTCCACCGTGCAAGCCGTACTGGCGGCGCGCATTGATCGGCTCGCCCCCGAGGAGAAAGCCCTGCTCCAACAACTGTCGGTCATTGGCCGACAATTCCCCGTAAGCTTGGTCCGCCAGGTTATTGTCCAACCCGAAGCCGACCTCTACCGGCTGCTGGCCTCGTTGCAGCAGAAAGAATTTCTCTACGAACAGCCTGCCTTTCCCGAGA
>CAZUFQ010000427.1:0-6309 GCA_964618735.1 uncultured Enterobacteriaceae bacterium | reverse complement strand
TGTGTGTGTGTGTGCACGTGTTTCCTTCTCTTTGTCGGTTGCTTGGTTTTTTTTTTCTGTTTTCGGAGGTTTCCATTCAACGACGGGCGCTTGTGTTCCGGCAGGGTTTCGTTGTGAAGAAAGGTTCTTCTCGTTCGTTTGTTCTGCTTGCCAGGGTTGTTGTTTTTTTTTTCGTTTGCTCGCAAAGCCGAACCTCATCTCGCTTCGTTTCTTGTGGCTTTGCTTCTCGGTTTGTTGTCGTTTGTTTGTTTTTTACCATTTTTCCAATGTCCGTGGCGTCGAGCGGGTTGGGGTGATATACGACCCGCCAGCCCGCAATAAGCGGCAACCAGAGCGTGCCGGTGAAACCGAATGAGTGGAAGAAAGGCAGTATGCCCATGAGACAGTCTTGGTCGGTAGTGGTGAAGATTTGCTGAATCGCTTCAACATTGGATAGGACATTATGATGCGACAGCATGACGCCCTTCGGAACGCCGGTGCTGCCGCTTGAAAACACGACGGTTGCAAGTGACTCCGACGTTTGGTCTTTTTGTCGGCGCCAGAACTGAAGTACGAAGGAAGGAGTGAGAAACGCGAGCAGTCCAATCAGGATCTTTTGCAAAGAAGAAATACCTGACACGATGTCTTCAACGTAGACCATGCCATCCAGTTCTTCGATTTGCGCTTTTTTCAGAAAGGTGCGCGAGGTGAGAATCGTGCGGATTTTGCATTGTTCGAGCGCCGCAGTTAGCGCTTGTCGTCCGACGGTAAAATTCAGATTGACCGAAACCTTACCTGCAAGCGAAACGGCAAGATTGGCGAGCGCTCCGGCGACAGAAGCGGGAAGCATAAGGCCGATCATGGAATCGTCTGGTCGCTGATGACGCAGCCAACGCGCTAACAACAGGCTCGCGATCAAGGTCTTTCCGTAGGTCAGGGTCTGTCCTGTTGAGTCGGTCATACAAGATCCGAACCAACGTCTCTTGGCCGTGCGGATAAACCGCGAGTGGAGAAGATCGCGCTTGATGCGTCGGTGTTCTACTGCTTCGCTGCCCAATGCGGCGATGACCTGTCGCACGGTTTCTGCTTTGGTGGTCGCCGGTAATGGGGGAGAGAAAGAGACTGTGACAGGGTACGGAATCCGCCGAGGCCATTTCCAGAAAAATTTTCCCTCTTTGAAACTAAAAATACTGCCCCACAGCCGGTCTAAATGTACGGGAATGACCGGAACCGCTAAGTCCTTCACGATTCGCTCAAACCCCCGCTTGAAGGGTAGCAGGTTGCCGGTGCGCGTAATCGCGCCTTCAGCGAATATACAAACAATATGTCCCTGTTGCAGCTCTTCGCGGGCGCGCTCGATCGACTCCAGGACAGCTTTGGGGTTTCCGCCGGCCACAGGGATGGCCTTCACCAGCCGCATAAACCAATTGAGCGCCTTGTGTTCGTATATGGGTCTGTAGACTAGGAAACGGATAAAGCGCTGGATGCAAGCGGCAACCAGCAACCCATCTACAAATGACATATGATTGCAGATCAATAGCGCTGGACCTCGCGCCGGCACATGGGTGTTGCCGATGATGCGGATCTTGTACACCGTATGGGTAAACAACCATAGGCAGAAGCGGATGAGGAACTCGGGAAGCGTGCGTAAGATGTAGACAGTCGTTACCAGGGTGAGCAGTCCAAAGATCAAGACGATGCGGTCCGCTTGAATGAGCAACTGATCCCGGAAGAGCCACAAGACAGCCGAAGCCAGGAGAATTCCCACCGTATTGAGAAAATTATTGGTGGCCAGGAGTCGCCCCTTTTCTTCCTGTCCGCTTTTTTGTTGCAGCAACGCGTTTAAAGGAACAATAAACAGCCCGCCGGAGAACCCTAAGAGGACAAGGGCCACGGCTACAAGCGGGTACGAGGCGGAGGAGTGGGCGAGCAAGAGAGAAAAGAGGCCCATGCCAAGAGAACCCAAAGGCGCCAAGCCCAATTCTACTTTTTCACCAGAGAGTCGACCAGCGGCAACGCTGCCTGTACCGATACCGATAGCGAGAAACGAGCCCAGCAAGCCCACATGCAGGTCATCAAGTTTCATGACCTCTTTACCAAAAAGAATGATGTCCATTTGGAACAGCGCGCCGAGGAACCAAAAGTAAGAAATGCCGATCACCGTCATCCACAGCGTATGGTCCGGGCGTAAGCGTTGCAGTCCGCTTGCGATCTCGCTGAAAGGATTGAGCTGGAGCGTTTTGCGAGAGCCGGAGGGTGGCACCTTGGGGATAGACAAGCTAGCGCCAGCTCCTGCGACGGCGAGCACGATGGTCACCAACCCAATAAGACTGAGCCGGTCTTTCCAGGTTGCAAAGAGGACGCTGCCGAGCGAGGTGCCGAGAATGATCGCGAGAAAATTGCTCATTTCCAACAACCCGTTTGCTCGGGAGAGGTCCTTGGTCTCTACCAACTCAGGGAGGATGCCATATTTGGCTGGACTAAAGAACGTGGCTTGCAAGGCTAACAGAAAAAGGACTACGAGGAGGAAGGAAAACTGCCCGGAGAGAAACGCTACGAACCCGACGCTCATAGTGACTATTTCAAGAACTTTCGTAGAGATGAGCACGGTGCGTTTGCTGTATACATCGGAGACATGGCCAGCATATCCTGAAAACAACAAAAACGGGAAAATGAAAATGGCGCCGATGAGGGATAACGCGCTGCCGCCGGAGTCTCCCGCCGCGTCTACGGCAAACATCGACAGCACGATTTTGAAGAAGTTGTCATTGAAAGAGCCGAGAAACTGAGCGACAAGCAGACCGGAAATCGCGGAGGCGAGGGGGCGTTTTGGGGTTCGTTGCTCGTAGGAGCTCACTGCCTCTGCGTTTGCCAATTGCGCGTTTGCCATAGGGTTCGTTCCTCTTCCTCTCCTGAGTATATGATACCGTTCTAAGCGCAAGCGATATGCCAGAGACGCCGGTTTCCCTCTACAGCGTTGGAAATCAAGGACTTACCCGTGAGAACATATGAGGACACTGGTCATAATGGATTTGTGAACGTACATTAAATGCAAGCGGCTGAGCATACAATGTCTCATCAATTGGATTAAGGGCTTATTGATTTAACAAACGACGCAATCCTCAAGATATCGATTTTCTATGATTTTTTTGACTACCCACGAACGCACTTTGCTGCAGGCCATGTCTAAGCTCGGGTATTGTAATCCGTTCTTGCCCGAGCGAGTAGACCATGAGCGCACGATTTTGGGAGACGACTTTGTCGAAGGAGAGCCTGTCTGGAGCATGCAAGTTGACGCCCCAGACGCGCCCCGCGCCAACGCCGAGCGTGTCGCCAGACGAGTGGAAACGTTGGTTGGAGCTTTGCGCGAACGCCTCGAACGTGGAGCCACAGCCAATGAACAAGACCTCCAGCTCTATGAGGATGCCGTGCTCTTGCTCCTGTTTACTCGTTATGCAGATCGCTTTTACGAAATGATTCTTCAGGCCGCGCGCCAAAAGCGCACGCAAGGACGCTACGCTTTTTACAACGAGTTCTTCCATGACTGGGAGGAGTTCTTTCTGCTGTCCGGGCGTCAGTTGCTGTCGTTGACAGACGCTCCTCACCTCTTTGCCTGTTTCTTTCAGGTCCGTCGCGCCTTTCATCATATCATCGAGTCAATCGTTGGCAGCTCTTTAGTGGCGGCGCGTCTGCGGGCCGCCGTGTGGCAATCCATCTTTACTCACGACATGCGTCGCTATCGTCGTGTGCTGTATGAAAAGATGGCCGATTTCACCACTTTGGTTCGGGGCCCGTCTGGCACTGGCAAAGAACTGGTCGCGAAGGCTATTGGCTTGTCTCGCTATATTCCCTTTGATGCAAAGACGCTAACCTTTACCGAAGATTTTGCCGCGTCTTTTTACGCGATCAACCTGTCGGCGTTGCCCTCCACGCTCATCGAATCCGAACTCTTTGGCCATCGGCGCGGCGCTTTCACCGGGGCGCTGCAAGAGCGACGCGGCTGGTTAGAAGTGTGCCCCCCACGCGGGTCCGTTTTCTTGGATGAGATCGGCGATTTGGACGCCTCGATTCAGGTGAAGCTGTTGCGCGTGTTGCAGACGCGGACGTTTCAACCACTGGGCGACACGGCGGAACGGCAGTTTCGTGGTAAATTGATTGCCGCGACAAACCGAGATCTTATCCAGGCCATGCAGGAGGGACAGTTCCGGCAAGATTTTTATTACCGCTTATGTTCCGACATGATCACCACGCCTTCTTTACAAGAGCAACTTCAAGAGACTCCTGGAGTTCTGCGAGAGTTACTGATTTTTATTGCGCGTCGTGTCGTGGACGAAGAGGCCGAGGCGCTCGCGCATGAAGTCGAGAGTTGGATTCTCGATCATCTCGGCGTCAATTATACCTGGCCAGGAAACATTCGTGAGCTGGAGCAATGTTTACGGAATGTGTTGGTGCGGCAAGAATATCGCCCTTCACCTGTACGGAGGGCGCGTTCGCCGCATGACGAATTTATGGACGCCTTCGCGAACGGAGCACTGACAGCGGATCAGGTGTTGCAACATTATTGCACGACTGTCTATGTCCACACTGGCAGTTACGAAGAAACTGCTCGCCGGCTACAACTCGACCGGCGGACAGTGAAGCGCAAGGTGGATGAGCAATTATTGTCTCGACTCCGGCAAGGATGAGCGAAGTTGGGTCGACCGAGGCATACTTTGCACCAACAAGCCTTCCTCGTCCGCCCGACGGTGAATATATTGTTGAAAAACCTAGTACGCCCTCACTTCTGCCCGGAGCTAAAGACTCCGGGCTACGAAGCGACGCTGGCTGAAGCCAGCTTGAAGGAGGAAGTCTGACGTTTTGAAGCCTGGTTTACCAGGCGTTGCCCTGTAGCCTGGCGATTGATCGCCGGGTGGAGGTAAACATGACTACACTTGCGGCCAGTTATCTTTCCACGGACACGCCCGCTCAAGCTGCGCCGCAACCTGAATGAGCAGAGCTTCTTGTCCGAGCGCCCCAACCAGTTGAACGCCAATTGGCAGTCCAGCGGCATTCCAGTGGAGCGGCAGCGAAACCGCTGGTTGTCCGGTGATATTGAACTGTGGAGTAAACTGCATTAATCCGTATATACGTTTAGCAACGAGCCTCACCGTCTCTCTCGTGGCGACTAACTCTCCCAAAAGCGGCGGCGGCGTTCCCATGGTTGGGGTGAGCAAGAGATCGAACCCATTCGCCCACCACTGTGCGATGCGACGAGACCACGTTTGTAGCCAATTCAGTGCGACGAGATACTGACCGGCTGAGCATTTGCGCCCGCGTTCAGCATTCGCCCAGGTCCACGACTCAACGTCATTTTCGTTGAGTGTACGACCAAGCAATTGTCCGATCTGCTCTAACGCTACAGAAGCGTGCGCCGTGACCACACTAGCAAAATGCCGTAAGAACTCCCCCTCGTCTAAGGCCGCAGGGTGCGCCTCCTCTACATTGTGACCAAGTGCAGCTAACGCGTGCGCTGTTGCTTCGACGGCGGCGACACAATCCGCGTGGAGTGGGGCGTTGCCTTGGGGCGCGCGTTTCATGAATCCAATGCGGAGCTTGCCTGGGTTGGCCCCAACCTCTTGGATGAACGGTCGTTGTTGCGGCGGCGACGCATACGGATCGCCAGGCATATTCCCGGCGATGGCGTCGAGGATGCTTGCTGTGTCACGGACCGAGCGGGTGACAACGCCTTCGATAGCGACACCTTGCCCCATTTCGACCCCATCGGGAGCGCCCGCCGGGGGGCTTCCGCTTCACTCCGGTTGGCGGTGGTCGATCGTGGAAACACCGGAGTTTCCCCGAGGAGTTCACACGTGATGTCGTCCCGTCGCCTGTTGGTGGCCCTGGCCGCCCTGATTCCGCTGACCTTCTCTCCCGCGGCCCACGCCCAGCAGAAGATTGGCTACGTCAACTTCCAGAAGGCGCTCGCCGAGCTCGACGAGGCGAAGGCTGCCCGGACCCGCCTCGAGACCGTCAAGGAGCAGAAGCAGAAGGACCTGGACAAGGCCCAGGACGCCCTGAAGAAGGACAAGGAAACCTTCGACAAGCAGGCGGCGACCATGACGGAGCAGGGCCGGAGCGACAAGGCCGAGGCGCTGCAGAAGCGCTTCATCGAGCTCCAGCAGAACTTCGAGAAGGGCCGCGCAGAGCTGGCGCAAAAGGAGAACGAGGAGTTCCAGCCCATCGTCACCAAGATGCGTACGGTCATCAACGCCATCGCGCAGAAGGAAGGGTTCACGATGGTGTTCGACGCGGGTGGCATCGCCTACGCGCCGGACTCCCTGGACCTCACCC
>CAZUFQ010000426.1:0-6318 GCA_964618735.1 uncultured Enterobacteriaceae bacterium | reverse complement strand
AATAAAAGAAAACCGGCTTCCCCGGAGCCCGCAAGCGCGCCGGTGTCTGTCTCGGTTGAAATCATTTCCACCCGTCCATCGCAAGTGACAGTCGATCTGCATCCGCACGCTCATGTGCAGACTCTGGGACTTCCGGACTGTATGCGGCCGCACCCAACACACCTCCACTGACGGATATTACATTTGCGCCGTCTTTTATCGCCGGGCAGGTCCTTCTGCGGATTAGCATTCCTGAAGGGCAAGCATCGGACGTCTACAGTGGTGTGATTGTTGACAAGAAAACCAATTTGCCGCAAGGAACACTCAGCGTGCGTATCTCCTCAGTGTAAGAGGTTTGAGTGGATTGACACTGATGAAAACTGCTGCGACGTGGAAACTTGTGACCGAGACGCTCCATGAATATGGCGCTCGTACCCAGACGGCGTTAAAGCCCTATCTGCCTGACAAGGAGCCACGACGCTACCTGTATGATCTCCTCGCCGACTATCCGCAACGCGGCGGGAAAATGATGCGTCCCAGCTTATGCATCGCTACGGCGCGAGTATTTGGCGCCCGATTGGACGATGCTCTACGCACCGCAGTGGCGATCGAGCTGCTGCACAATGCATTGCTCATTCACGATGACATTGAAGATGGGAGCGAAGAACGCCGCGGACGTCCGACGCTGCACAAGCTCCACGGAGTGCCGCTCGCGCTTCATGCGGGGGATACGCTGACGTTGATGAGCTTGCGACCGTTGATTGAAAACCGTAACACAATTGGACCCCGCTTAACGATGCGGATTCTCGAAGAAACGGAACGTATGGCTCAAGAGTCTGCTGAAGGGCAGGCGCTGGACCTCGGCTGGCGTCAGGAAAATGCGACGGATATTGATGATGACAACTATTTACAAATGGTTCTCAAAAAGACCTGTTGGCTAGCGACAATTTACCCGAGTCGAGTCGGCGCTATTATTGGCAGTCGCGATAGTCTCGACTTGGATCCGTTTATCCGTTTCGGCTTCTTTGTGGGGGCGGCGTTCCAAATCCAAGATGACGTCTTGAACCTGGTGGCGGAAAAAGAGTATGGCAAGGAACGGGATGGCGACATTTGGGAAGGAAAACGAACGCTCATGCTGATCCGGCTGCTCAAGAAGGCTAAGCCTGACGAACGCGAACAAATTGTGACGCTCCTGGCGCAGCCTCGTGAGAAGCGGACGGACTGCCAGGTTCGTTGGGTGCGCGAGTTGATGGAGACCTACGATTGCATCGAGTATGCTCGTCATATTGCCCGCGGACTCGCCGGCGCCGCGTTACATGAATACTCCTTGCTCTATGCCGGGCTCCCAAACTCGCGTGATAAACGATTCATTGAAGGATTGGCGACCTGGGTTTTTGAACGCACAGAATAAAGCCCCATCTTTGGTAAAAAAAGTGACAGGGAGGGATCAGGAAGATGAGTCAAAAGCCGCTCTATAACGATGCGTGGCAAGCTAGTGTTTTACTGAAAGGGAAAATCCCCCCTTCTTTTTCTTCCTTCGACGGGGTCACTGCCCGGATGTTTCCTCTGAAGGCCGATCTTCGCCAACTGCAACACTTTTGTCAAACGTACTATAACATTGGGCCGAACAACATCGCCCAATTGCGTCCAGTCTTTCCATACGTACAGCTCATGATCATCCACTACGCTAAAATGCAACCAGAGGGGAGCCGTGAGTGGATCTCTCAGAATGAAATTGCCTTTGTGATTCCGCTGGAATGGAGGCGTGAAGAGAACGGCCAATCGGTCTTTGTCGACTGGGTCTACGCCACGCCGTTTATTTTCGTCGATGATGACATCTCATTGATGTTCGGTCGGGAGGTGTATGGATGGCCAAAGATCGCCGCGAAGGTCGAAAAAGAACTCGAACCCTGGGTGCTGCACCCCCGTGCGCCTACACAGCTCATGACAGTAAGCACAGCGGGATATTTTTCTCCTTCCGTGAGAAAGCCCGAGAAGCTGAAGAAATTGTTAGATATTACCCTTGAGCCTTCGCCGCTCGCTTTGCAGCTTCGTCCTGACCTGAATCCCCTGCGGTCCCTGCTTGACGGCCCACGACCCTGGTTAGACTATCTGGCGACGCTGTGGAGCGGATTTGGCGACTGGGCCGGGGGAATGTCGCCGGGGACTTCCTTCTTTTTTGACTGGCCGGCGCAAACGCGCATGATGTCAACAATTTTGCAACGGGTCGGCGCCTCATGGAGCGATGTCTCGCGTGAAATGATCGTTGACGCGATCTTCCCCGGTGTTGCTCAGAAAAAATTGGCCAAAGACCTTGGCGTGAAACGCCCCCTCACCAATGCACCGCCGTTGAATCAACTGAACGTGAAGCAGTTTCGCGACGCGGCAGACCCTTCTCGGATTTGTTATCAGGCGTTGGTCAACTCGCAAATCAAACTGCTCAGCGTAGAAAATGCGGGTTTCTTGGGCGATGTGAACATTCTCTACGGCGATCCAACGGGAGGCTTCAAGCTCCATCTGTATTCCAAAGCCGGAAGTAAAAATGCGCAAGGCGTTTATGAGGATACCGGCGAGATGATCCTGTGGGAACTGGGTCTAGAGGAGGCAGAGCGACAGACGGTGCGAGAGGGGAAAGAGGAAGTCATCATTTCAACCTTGAAACCGTTCTATCCTTTTTGGACCCAGATGGAGCTCCAGTATGGCGACGCCTCAACCCTCTGCTGGCGTGCGCATTCCGACGAGTGGCGACCGGAAGCGCAGGGACCTCAAGCTCAACAGCGTCGAGAACGGACGGCAACGTCGACTATAGCAACGGGAGGCTCCCCGCGGTTCAAGGGCGCGTTCGCAAGACCGCTATTTCATGATGATGAAGTTGGCGCTTTTCATGATGGTGAAGCTGGCGACGCCGCTCCGCTCAAAGAGTATGGCGGCGCCGAGTCGATTGCTGCTCAACCCGCACAGAGACGTAGGGGTGAAACCGCTGTGCTTCTCAACGTGTACCCGTTGCAAGCGGACAAAACTAAATTAAAGGAATTTTGCGACAGGTATTTCAACAACCTCGACCTCTCCTATAACAACTTGAGACGTCCGCAGCCGCCTCTTGTCCCTCTTGGGGATCGTGTCTATTTTGTTGCTCTTAGTACAAAAGCGAAGGTGAAGGGCTGGCTGCTACGGGAAGTGGGCTTTTATACGCCGGTGTTGTGGTCAACGCCTGCGGGGGAGAAAATTGCTGCAGTGACCGCGCCCTTCGTGTATTCAGAATCTGATATCGACGCGATTATTGACCGGGAGCTTAATGGTCGTCCGACTCAGGATGCGAGCTTGGAATTCTCACGCCGAGGGCAAGAGGAATTCGGTCTGCAAAACGCGGCGCGCCCATTGTCTTTATTCACGGTGCGCACTGAAGTGTTTCCGCAGGGAAACTCGGGCGAGGCGGACAAAGCAGGGCGTCTGTTGCAACTTGCGTATGTCGAGGGCAAGGAGCGAAGGAACACGCTCGATGTGGACGGAGTCGCCACCGCGCTCAAAAGCTCGGCTCTCAAGAGCCTGGCGTTGAAGCAATTTCCTGACGCTGAGCAACTCCAATATGCCTGCTATCAAGCTCTGGTGGCTGCGACGTGGGCAATGGAAGGCGAAGTCACTGTCCGCAAAATTGAGGGGGAGCGTATCCTACAGATTTACAAATACGACTATCCACAAATTACTGAAACCCTCGGACTCATCCCCTTGGATGATCCAGAGGCTCGGGGAGACGAGCTGTTTTCCACCTTTCCCGTGGTCGACCCGTTTTCGGTGGAAATAGAAAAACAGGCGGGGTGGCGAGAGCAAGAAAATGTCTACTGGCGGGCGGGAAGCTTGGAGTGGCAGGTAGGAGGCGAGTACGAGGGAAAGGCGTGATCCGCAGAGCGAAGAAAACCTTCATTTTAACAATAGCCAATCTGTCGATACCAGGCGATCGCATCCCGCAGGGTGCCGGAAAGCGACTGAGGAAACACGCCGAGCTCACACTGGGCCGTGCTTGGTGAGAGCCATTGATGCTCACACAGGAGCGCCACCGCTAGAGACGGGATAGGTGAAGGCTGCCCTAACGACGTAAATGCGAGTTCAACTACATAACTCCCAAACACGCTGAGACTTGCGGGGACGAAGATGCGCGGCGGCTGCGCCTCGCCGATTTGGCAAATCCAGGAAAACAGTTCATCCGAAGTAATGTTATGGCCGCTCAGCACAATCGGCTCTCCATAACGTTCCTGATGCAGCGCCGCGACCAGTCCCTTAGCGACGTCGCGGACGTCGATCACATTCAACAAATGAGACGCGATTACCGGGACTTCGTTGCGTAGGAGTCGTGGGATCAGGCAGAGTTCTCGTTGTTTTAATTCCCAAGGGCCGATGCACATTGTAGGATTAACAATGACCACTTTAAGGCCGCCCCGAGCCGCCGCGAGAAGACGAGTTTCGATGAGGTTTTTTACAGAGAAATAAGCGTGCAAGAATCGCACGATCTGCGCCTGCCAACGTTCAAAAGTGAAGTGGGGTTGTACTTGGGTGGTGAACGAACTGACGTAGGCCAGTCGCGCGCGATGGCGACTCACGGCATTGATAAGCGTTGCGGTCCGACGCGCCGCATAATCAAGCGGGCTTTGTTCCTCTTCTGTGTTTGCGCTGAATAGGCGGAATGGATAAGGCGCCGCGGCGTCCACCACAATCTCGTGCCCTCTCACCCAGTCCTCCAATAGTCCAGGTGCGTCGAGGTCCCCAGACAAGAACCGAACTGGCAATGTGGCGACATTCGGAGCTGGTGTATTGCGGCGGCTGGCGATGGTCACCGTGCAACCTTGCTCGAGCAGCTCGCGTACGATAGCGTTGCCAAGATGTCCAGTTCCTCCTAGCACTAATACATTCATAAGAAGAAGCCCGTCATTGCTTGAGGAGTGCTTTGTCTTATGGCTCGCTGTACGCCAACGCCTTCGCTTTTTTGCCGGGCGTTCGTCGCGTCAATTCTGTCAGGAGAGATCGAGCCTGAGCGAGATCCTCGGTTGTGGGGCCTTCAGTGAAGCCATTGTAAATTTCGGACAACATGTTGCGCGCAGCATTGTGTCTCCCTTGGCTTTGCCACAAACGGGCGAGGCTTACGACAGCGCGGAGTTCGAATGACTTCGCTCGCTGCGTACGAGCGATCTCGATGGCCTTCAGAAAGCAAGCTTCAGCTTCGCTTTGGGGATCGGAGGACAGAAGTCTGGGATCGGTAACTCCTCCCTGTTGCCCGTTCCCTGTTGCCTGTTCCCTGTTTCGTTGCAGCGTCAGTTCACCTTTCATCCGATACATCTCAGCCTCATAGAACCGTTCTTCGGTCTGCTCCAAAACGGTGAAGGCTTCCACCAAGATAGCAAGCCCTTCCTCTGGTCGGTTCGCTGTTCTGCACGCTTCAGCAAGAAGGGTGTGATCCCATGGTGCGTACATCTCATGTCCCAGCGCACGATAACCGCTGAGCCTTTTCCAGAGCCGAGGAATTTCCTCCAGCTTTTGTCCTTGCATAAACAACGCAATCTGTTCGAACACGGAACACGAATTCAGAAAGACGAGAAAGCCCTGCGTCGTGCACAGCTGTATACTCTCACGAGTCAACGCTAAGACCACATCCCAATCGCGACGCAAGAGATGAAGGATGGCGACATTTGTCAACACCCACGCCAGGCTAAAAGGATGAGCGAGCCGCCGAGCGATAGCAAGCGACTCGTGGCAATAGTGCACGGCCTGCTCTTGCTCGCCCAAACACCAGCGAGTGATGCCGCTGTAACAGAGGCAACTCACCCCTGGATCTTGACCGTATCTCACAGTGAGAGCGTGGTGTTGAGCGCTATCGTACAATGCGGCTCCCTGATTAAATTGGTGGAGAGCTGCGGTCAGCTCTCCAAGAAAAAACAAGCTACAGCCTGCGGTCCACTGCGCTTCGACTTGCAGCGCAGGTTCCTGGAGCTCAGAGGCAAGCTGTATGAGTTGGGTAGCGAGCGCGTAGGCTTGCCGATGTTCCGCTCGTACGACACGAAAACCCCACTCGCCAAAGAGTGCGGAAAACAGTTGAGTGGGATTCCCGACTTGCCGCCCCAGCTCCAGAGCGCGCGCGTAGGTGTGCCCTGTTTCCTGCGCTGACCATCCGCGCACGGCAATCAAGACTGGTCCCAACGTCGTTTGCAAGGCGAGTTCTTGTGTCACGCGTTCCGGAGTCTCCGGTAGTTTACGCAAGAGGGCGATGGCTTTCGTCAGGTGAACTGAGGCTTCTCGATTGGCGGACCGTCGCAGGGCGTTGGTCGCTGCTCTATGAAAATACCGGATTGC
>CAZUFQ010000425.1:0-6319 GCA_964618735.1 uncultured Enterobacteriaceae bacterium | reverse complement strand
CCCATTTGCAGCGCGCGCAACCTGTGCTGTTGGCGCATCATCTCTTAGCTTATTTTGATATGCTCGGTCGCGACGCTGAACGATTGCAACAGTGTCATGAGCGCGTGAACGTGTTGCCGCTTGGCGCCGGGGCTCTGGCTGGCACAACATTACCAATTGACCGTCACTATGTGGCCCAGCTCCTCGATTTTCCGCGTGTGAGTGAGAACAGTCTCGACACCGTAGCGGACCGCGACTTTCTCATCGAATTTCTCGCCGCAGCAGCTATCCTCTGCATGCACCTCAGTCGATTATCAGAGGAGCTGGTCTTGTGGGCCAGCGGTGAATTCGGGTTCATCGAGTTGCCGGATGCGTTTGCCACGGGCAGTTCAATGATGCCGCAGAAGAAAAATCCCGATGTACCAGAACTCGTGCGCGGCAAGACGGGTCGAGTCTACGGAAATTTGTTCGCTCTCTTGACGATTTTGAAAAGTTTACCGCTGTCATATAATCGCGATCTCCAGGAAGATAAAGAGCCATTGTTTGACACTGTAGATACGGTGAAAGGCTGCTTGCAGGTGTTGGCCGCCATGTTGCCGCAGCTTATCTTTTGTGAAGATCGGCTGCGGGAGGCTGCGTTCGGCGGATTTACGCTGGCGACGGATGTGGCGGATTATCTCGTAGAAAAAGGCATGCCGTTTCGCAAGGCGCATGAAGTGGTGGGCGTCATCGTGCGTCACTGCCTGGCGGAACAAAAAGGTCTGGAGCAACTCACAGTCGCTGAGTGGCGACGCTTCTCTCCCTTGTTTGGTGAAGATATCCTGCCGCGCCTCACGTTAGAGGCTGCGGTTGATCGTCGTCGTTCCTACGGCGGCACTTCTCGCGCGGAAGTGCAGCGACGGCTGAAAGCGCTGACAATGTGAAATCAAAAGTCAAAAATCAAAAGTCAAAAGTCAAAAATTGGGGTAGCCTCTCTTTTCTTTTCCCTATAGCCTGTGGCTTATTGTCTGTAGCTTTGTTTTGGGCGCCTGCGTGCGGTCGTAAAACGATCGTGCGTCCGCCGGAATTGGTCGCGCCTGAAACGATCAATAATCTCACGCTTGAGATTCAGAGTACGGGAGTGGCGCTACGTTGGGGACGAGTGGAAAAACGCGCAGATGGAGAAGACTTGGATGATCTCGCAGGTTTTGCGATCTTGCGAGCAACACGAGACACACAGGGAAAGGAGAGCGACTTCGCCCAAGTGGCGTCCGTTCCTGTGGATGATCGAGAACGTTTCCGCAAGACCAAAACTTTTACTTACACCGACGAACAGCTCACGGTTGGCTCCCTCTATCGGTATCGTGTTCTGGCTTTTACATTAGACGGATATCGAGGAGAATCATCGAACACAGTCGAAATTGTGTGGCAGGGACAATCAACGACGAAGAAAAACTGAGTGCTGAGGATTGTATTATGAAACTGCCGTTTACCAAGATGCACGGCATTAGCAACGATTATGTCTATGTAAACGCGTTTACTACGAAGGTGGCTGATCCAGCCACAGTGGCGCAGAAGGTCAGCGACCGTCGCACCGGTATTGGCGGCGATGGGTTGATTCTTATTTGTCCGTCTGATGCTGCTCATGCCCGCATGGAGATGTACAACGCCGATGGCAGCCGAGGCGAGATGTGCGGCAATGGCATTCGCTGTGTCGGCAAGTTTGTCTTCGACCACGGTTTGGCGAAGGTCAATCCCTTGAAAATCGACACCGATGCGGGCCTCAAGACCCTCTTCCTTGAGCTGAAAAACAACAAGGTCACGCGCGTAACGGTCGATATGGGTGAGCCGATTCTTGAGGGGCCACGCATTCCTGTAGCGGCGGCGGCCCAGATGATCAATCAACCGCTGACCGTTGAGGGACAGTCTTATCAAGTCACGTGTGTATCGATGGGGAATCCGCACTGTGTCACCTTTGTTGATGCGGTGGACCCGCTTGAGTTGGAAAAGATCGGTCCCAAGTTTGAACATCACCCGCTCTTCCCTAAGCGCATCAATACCGAATTTATTCATGTGGTCAGTCCGACAGAACTGAACATGCGCGTGTGGGAGCGCGGCTCAGGAGAGACCTGGGCGTGCGGCACTGGCGCTTGCGCAGCCGCGGTAGCAGCGGTGTTGAATCAGAAGGCGAATCGTCGCGTCACGATTCATTTGCGCGGCGGCGATCTAGAAATCGAGTGGCGAGCGGAGGATAATCACGTGTATATGACCGGTCCTGCTGAAGAAGTGTTTGAGGGAACGATCGAAATTTAGGACGTGGGGCGCGGAGCGTGCTGCGTGAAACTGGCAAGCCGTAAGAAGTGAAACTCTCGGGTTGCCTCTCACCCATCGCGCACCACGGTCCACGCTGCAACCGGAGGCGCGTATGTTTTCAGGTTCATTAGTGGCGCTCATCACGCCGTTCAAAAACGGGCGAGTCGATGAGAACCGACTGGCCGAGCTGATCGAGTGGCACATCGCGAGTGGAACGCACGGCATTGTCCCGTGCGGCACCACTGGAGAATCAGCTACTCTTTCCCACGAAGAACACACCCAGGTCGTCAAATTTGTCGTGAAACAGGTCAACAAACGCATTCCTGTCGTAGCGGGAACAGGATCAAATTCTACTGCCGAAGCCATTCGCTTGACGCGCGAAGCGCAGGAAGTCGGGGCTGACGGCGCGCTGATGATCTCGCCCTACTACAACCGGCCAACCCAAGAAGGCATTTACCAACACTACAAAGCAGTAGCGCAAGCCGCACCAGGGTTTCCTATTGTCTTTTACAATATCCCAGGACGGACCGGCTCGAATATCGAACCAAGCACCATGGCGCGCTTGGCCGAGATCGACAATATCGTCGGCGTCAAAGAGGCTGCGGGTTCTATCGATCAGGTATTAAACATCATTGATGCGTGCGGCGATAAACTCGCCGTACTCTCAGGTGAAGATTCCCTCACATTCTCGATGATGTCGCTCGGCGGCAAGGGAGTGATCAGCACCGCAGCGAATGTGGCGCCGAAAGAAATGGCCGACTTAGCCAAGTTAGGTCTGAGCAAACAGTGGGACAAAGCCGCCACATTACAGTTGAAATTGTTGCCGTTAATTCGCGTCCTCTTCATTGAAACCAATCCGGGTCCAGCTAAAACGGCCTTATCGCTCATGGGCAAGTGTGAGCCTGAACTGCGCTTACCGCTCGTGTCGATGAGTGAAGGCAACGCCGCCAAGCTCAGCGGCGTCTTGAAAAATTTTGGCTTAATTTAAGCAACGACATTGACAGGTCCCTTCTCCCTTGCGGGGAGAAGGTTAGGATGAGGGGAATGAGAAGAAGGGCAGCCATTTGACGCCCCTCACCCTCGCCCTCTCCCCGGCGGGGAGAGGGAATTGTCCGGGAATACACGAAGCAAAGGTTTTCAGTTGGGACGGGTGGGTTAGACCGCGCCCCTATTTGCTTGAGGAGAGGATGCTATGACTACCAACGTCATTGTCTGTGGCGCCGCTGGCCGTATGGGCAAACAGCTCGTCAGCCTCGTGCATGAAAATGCAGCTGCTCGTCTCGTCGGAGCGGTAGAAGCTTCCGGTCATCCATCGATAGGAAAAGACGTTGGGGAAGTGGCCGGTATTGGTCCAATTGACATACCGATCAGCGCCGAGTACGAGGCGTTGGCGACCGCAGACACCGTGACGCTCGATTTCACCATCCCTGAAGCAGCTATGGCGCATCTGCGCACGGCCGTGGCCAAACAGGCTGCCATTGTCATTGGCACTACAGGATTCTCCGCCGAGCAACGGGCTGAAGCCGAAGCTATAGCTCCCCGAACCCGTTCTGTCATCGCGCCGAATATGAGCATTGGCGTCAATGTTTTGCTCAAAGTTGTCGCTGATGTTGCTAAGATTCTCAACGACGGATTCGATCCCGAGATCATGGAAATTCATCACCGTTTCAAAGTTGATGCGCCAAGCGGAACGGCGCTTGCCCTGGGGCGCGCCATTGCCGCCGCTCAGGGAAAGGATTTTGATCGACAAGCCAAGCTCGCACGGCAGGGGATTACCGGTCAACGCACCAACGATGAGATTGGCATTGTCGCGCTGCGCGGCGGCGATGCGGTCGGTGATCATACTGTCGTCTTCACTGGTTTCGGCGAACGGTTAGAACTCACCCATCGTGCGCAGAGTCGCGAATGTCTTGCCCGTGGGGCGGTGCGAGCGGCCTTGTGGCTGCCGTCGCAAAAGCCGGGTTTGTATTCGATGAAAGAGGTCTTGGGGCTGTAAAGATGCGTTGTCGTCTTCAGAACGCGTACGCAAAGGCGTTGTGTTGACACCAGGTGAGTCCACGGAAATTGATCAGATCATATTCGAGCGCCAGCTCGTGTTCTGCTTGTAGGTAGCGACCGTTGAAAGCCGGATTATCGGTCGCGAAGCAATAGGCGACGCCAGCGTCGTTCAGACGGCGAATCGCTTCGCGCACCGGCTGCAAATCCCCAAAAGTGCCTGTCTGAATGTACGTGCTGGGGCACAGCTCGCAACAGATGTCGCGCTCCCGCAGTTGCGCTAGCAATTCGACGCGATGGAGAGGAATCTGTATTCCATGTCCAATACGGCGCAGGTAAGGAAAAAGCTCCGGATGGATATGACGCGGGTCGGTCTCTGCTAAATGAGCAGTGGCCGGAAGGTACGCTATGGCTGCGCGCCGTAAGCACTCCGCAAAATGGGACACGCGCGTCCCGACTAGAGCTTCGGGACCGGCGATGTCTATGCCTCGCACCAGATCCCGTCGGCGGAGCGCCAACGCAACGATCGCTTCATTGACCCGGTCAGAAAGGGCCGAGTGCAGACAGAAAAGAAGGCGGATATCGACCGCAAACTCAGGTTGGCGCGCGGCCTGGGCTACGGCCTCAACGACTGGTTCCATTTGCACGATACGCTGGTCTTCGTCCAGGCTTGGATCGGTGCGCAAGTAAGGACAGAAGCGCAATTCCAATAACGAAGCATGTTCAAAAATCCGCGCCCCACGGGCAATGCGATAGAGAAAGTACACCATCGCTCCGGGAGTCTGGAGCGGCTCGACTAATTTATGCAGTTCCAGGTAGTCCTCCAGCGTCGCGCGGCGGGCTGAGAAATAGGCGCGGAAGCTATCATAATCAGGAAATCGCCTGAGCAAGCGCTGAATCCAGTCGCGTTCGTAAGCTGTGAGTCCGGCGTCAGCCATGTGTTCTTGAAGATAGCCGTAGAGAATTTTGGGATGTACGGCTCCACCCAGGTGGCGATGGAGATCCGCATAGTCCGGCGTGGCGGCGAGACGTGCAGCTGTGGGTTGCATACGTCTCAGTATACCAGAGACCGTCATCGCTGATTAGACGACGCGGTCTCTCAAGCTTCCATTGTTCTCGATTCGCTCAGCAATGAGCGTCCTGGTCTCGTTAGGACACTGCGCTTGCCGGAATGGCCTCACAAGTGCGTTCGTCCTCCCTGAGAGAAACGCTGTCGCGTTCTCTCTTCATAGCAGCAATTTTCCTTCGTCCAGTCATAGTCAGAGGTTATGTCATGTCATGCAGGCAGAATCTGCTGGGCGCAGTAGTTCTCGTAGCCGACTTGGCGGAGGAGCGAAGTCTGCGCTTCTAACCACTGAATGTGTTCTTCCGCACTTACCAGGATATGCTCCAGCAACTCCCGCGTGCCGGTATCCGCCTGCTCTAGACACAGACCCACTGCTTTCTTCAATTCCGGTAAGCCTTCCCGTTCCAACGCGAGATCGTTTTCGAGGAGTTCACGTACATTCTTCCCGATCGCGAATTTAAACGGTTCATTCATGATCGGCGTTCCTTCGAGGAAGAGGATGCGGTCGATCAGTTGCTCGGCATGGCGCATTTCCTCAATGGATTCGTCGTAAATCTTCTTGTAGAGACGCAGGTACCCCCACTTTTTACACAGCGACGCATGTAAGAAGTATTGACTGGTCGCGATCAATTCCCCCTTGAGCGCGGTGTTCAGCTCCGCAATGACCTCTGGTGAGCCTTTCATACGTCCCTCCTTTCAAGTCGTCTCTCGACTTCGCTATCTGTTATGACATGTGCTCCAATACGCCCATGCAATCAAGCTCTAGCCGCACCTTTCTCATCTCACACTGCCGAATCGATGACGAAATGGCAACCGGCCGGGTCACTCCAATCGGTATGTCAGAAGATATGCGGGAGCCGGCAGCGTTGAGCCTACTAAAGAGCAAACTCTTTTCGCCGACAACAAAAAGAGACGATGTCATCATCTGACATCGCTAATCCAGCCTTTGTTGTGTCGTGAGAGGTTTGCATGAGAGGCTTTTTGTCC
>CAZUFQ010000424.1:0-6327 GCA_964618735.1 uncultured Enterobacteriaceae bacterium | reverse complement strand
TGGTGACTTTGGTGGTATTTCTCTTTCTCCAAGGCTGGCGGGCAACGCTGATTCCGCTGCTTGCCGTGCCCGTGTCCCTGGTAGGAACCTTCGCCGTGTTTCCACTGTTAGGCTTCTCGATCAATACCCTCTCCCTCTTCGGGCTTGTGCTCTCCATCGGCCTCGTGGTCGACGATGCGATCGTCGTGGTCGAGGCGGTTGAACGTCACATCGAGGAAGGACTGTCTCCACGCGACGCAACCTTGAAGGCGATGGAAGAGGTGTCCGGGCCGGTGATTGCGATCGCCCTTATTCTCGTCGCGGTATTCATCCCCTCTGCGTTCATTCCTGGTATCACAGGTGGGCTCTATCAGCAGTTTGCAGTAACGACGGCAGTCTCGGTTGTTCTTTCCGCTTTTAATGCGCTCACCTTGAGTCCGGCGCTCTCAGCTCTCCTCTTGCGTCCCCGGAAGCAATCTCGTGGACCAATCGGGGCATTCTTTCGCGGGTTCAACCGCGCGTTCACTCGTATCACTGAAGGTTATGTAACTGGGTGCGCCTATCTCATTCGTAAAGTAGTTTTTTCCCTGCTCTTGCTTGTAGCCTTCGCTGCATTAGCGGGCTGGTTTGGGTCACGACTTCCTACGAGTTTTCTGCCGCAAGAGGATCAAGGCTATTTCTACTTGAACGTCCAGCTCCCGGTAGCAGCCTCGCTGCAGCGCACTGACGAGGTATGCAAACAAATCGAGGCAATCCTGAAAGACACGCCGGGGGTGCAAACGTTCAACACCGTCGTCGGCTTCAGTATGCTCAGCTTCTCGAATACTACCTACAACGCATTCGCTTTCGTCATGCTCAACCCCTGGAAAGAGCGTGACGCACAAGGATTAACTGCCGAGGTCATCATGCGTGGCCTCAATCAGCGACTTGCTGGGTTACATGAAGCGCAGGCGTTTGCATTCTCACCGCCCGCTATTCCCGGCGTGGGCACCTCTGGCGGCATTACCTTCATGCTTGAGGATCGTTCCGGTCAAGGCGTTGATTTCTTAGCGCAAAACACCAACAAGTTCCTAGAAGTGGCGCGCTCTCGCCCAGAGTTCGCAGTCTTGACCACCACTTTCATTCCGAGCGTCCCGCAAATATTTGCTGATGTAGACCACGACAAGGCCTTGAAACAAGGCGTAGATCTCGGCGCTGTCTACAAAACCATCCAGGCGTTTATGGGCGGATCTTTTATCAACTATTTCAATCTCTTCGGACGTATGTGGCAGGTGTATGTCCAAGCGGACGGGCAGTATCGCACCACGCCCGAAAACATCGGCCAGTTCCGTGTCCGCAACGCCGAGGGACAAACAGTGCCCCTTTCGACGCTTGTGACTATGAAAACTGTGTCTGGACCAGAGTTCACCATGCGCTTCAACGGGTATCGGGCCGCACAGATCAACGGCGCTGTGGCGCCGGGCTACAGCACCGGCCAGGCTATGGCGGCGCTGGAAAAAGTGTTCGCCGAAACTATGCCCAACGAGATGGGCTACGATTATTTAGGCATGTCGTTCCAGGAAAAAGAAGCATCAAAAGGAGTGCGGCCCAGCGTCATTTTTGGACTCTCGCTCTTGGTGGTGTTCTTAATCCTGGCGGCGCAATATGAGAGCTGGACTTTGCCTTTCAGCGTGCTCCTCGGGACGCCGATTGCGGTCTTCGGCGCCTTTTTGGTGCTCTGGCTGCGCGCGTTCGAGAATAATGTGTACACGCAAATTGGTCTCATCATGCTCATCGGTCTGGCGGCGAAGAACGCTATCCTCATCGTCGAGTTCGCCAAGCGGGAATCGGAGCGTGGGAAGTCGGTCGTGGAGGCAGCTTTGACCGGAGCCCGACTGCGGTTGCGGCCCATCCTGATGACCGCGTTTGCATTTATTTTAGGAGCGGTGCCATTAGCGATTGCTTCAGGAGCAGGAGCAAAATCGCGCCAAATCCTTGGATCAGCGGTCATTGGCGGCATGACCGCTGCCTCACTCATCGCCATCTTTCTGGTCCCGGTTTCCTTTTACATGGTTGAGCGCCTCTTTCACCGGAAAAGAGTCGTTCGCACTCCTCAAAAGATCGAACCACCGGAGCTCAGGGTAGCGGACTGAGCATCCCTTGCGATGCTGCTTTAATTTTGAAACGGCTCAATCAATTCCAAGAAGGTGCCGTCTGGGTCTTTGAAGCAACAAAACTTGCTCCCGGCTCCGTTGCGAAAGCGGAGGATCACTGGCTCAGAAACGAACTCTACTCCGCTCTCCTTGAGTCGTTGATACTCCTCGTCAAGGTTTTTGGTGAAGAGCGCAATGCGTGCAGCGCCGGTATGGTACAAGTGAGGGTAAGGTTCTCCTTCAGTCTTAGGTTGTTTCCACTCGATCAGATCGATACGAGTAGCGCGAGGATCGTCGCTGAGCGATAACAGCGCTGCGCGCCCAACGCTGTTGGGAATCCCCAACCCTTTGTCATTTGCTGGGTTAGGACCTTCGCCGATATTGAGGACCACCTTGAAGCCGAGGTTTTTGTAAAAAGCCAGCGAGCGGTCGAAATCCTTAACGTTGATATTAATATGGAAAATGGACTTAATCATAATGCCGTTTCCTCCTTATGGTTTTCAGGTCTCTCTTTGTCAACTATTGCTAGGAAATTGCAAGTAGGAACCTATCAACACAACTACCTGGATAACGCGCTAGGCCCGTTTCAACCCTGTTTCGCGTGCGAACCGCTCCATTAACTTCAACATTTCGTCAAAACCTTCAGTCCACATAAAGAAAGCGAGCACCACATGATCGAGCCCCGCCTTCTGATAACGGTCCAGTGAACGCAGCACGTCCTCGAATTCCCTCTCATAAGCCGGAGCGGCATAGGTCAACGAGCGAGGATCGCGGCCCGCTTGTTCGGCAAACTGCTTGATTGTCTCAATATCGTGCGGCAGCTGCTCAGGATTGCGCCAGAAAACATGCCCGTACCAGCCGTCGGCGAGAGTGGCGGTTCGACGTAGCGCAGCTTTACTATGTCCACCCACCCAAATAGGAGGATGCGGTTTCTGAATTGGCTTTGGTTCACAGCGTAGATCAGAAAAAGACCAGAATCGCCCCTGGAAAGCGGGCTCTTCCTGGGTCCATAACGCTTTCATAATGTGCAGATATTCATCCGTGCGCGCGCCGCGCTCATGAAACGGCGAGGTAAGGTACTCGAACTCCTCAGTCATCCAACCCACGCCGGCGCCCAGAATCATGCGCCCATTCGAGAGAACATCAAGCGTAGCAATCGTTTTGGCGGTCACTACCGGATTGCGGTAAGGAATAATGAGAACACCCGTGCCAAGTTTTACTCTCGTCGTGCACGCCGCGACATAGCTCAGTACGGTCAGCGGCTCAAGAAAATTATCCGCTGGATCAACGGGGAATTTTCCTTCGGGATGATACGGATATTTCGAGGTTAAATGCACCGGCATCACGATGTGGTCCGCCGCCCACACTGAGTGGAATCCCAAGGTTTCAGCCTGCTGCGCTACGGTCCGAATGCGCTCGATGACCCCTTCTCGCGCTTGTGGACCAACATGCGGTAGAACAACGCCAAATTCCATAATTCCCCCTTTTTCATCATAAGCGCGGAAGATCGCTCACCCCTTCGGCAATTTCAACACTCGCTCACCGATAATGTTATGTTGGATCTCACTGGACCCCGCAGCAATAGTCAACCCGCGAGCGCGGAGCGCGCGATAGAGCCACCGTCCATTTTCCACGGCGCCGAAGGAGCCGCGTTCGAGCTGGGCGTAGGGCCCGAGCAACTCCTCCGCGAACATCGACACGCGCAGGTTCAGTTCAGTCGCGTGCAGTTTACCAAATGAACTCTCCGGTCCCGGAATTTTGCCATTTAATTGTGCAGTGAGAGAACGATAACGACTTAACCGTAAACACAAGGCTTCGCTCGCGAATTGGGCCAATTTCTGGCGAACGTAGGGATGCTTGGCGGCAGCCATCCCTTCAAACTCAATGTCGTGTGACACTGCAATCAGCTCATTGATGGTGCGCTCGACAGGATGACGCGTACCGCCAGAGACGCGCTCATACATCAACGTCGCAATGGAAACTTGCCAGCCTTGATTCAATTCGCCGACTAGATTTTTTCTCGGCACGCGCACGTTGTCGTAGAAGACTTCGTTGAAATCAGAATCGCCAGTAATTTGCACAGACGGACGAACGGTAATCCCAGGCGTCTTCAAATTCAACAGCAAATACGAAATACCGCGATGCTTCGGCGCGTTCGGATCAGTGCGCACCAACAGCACCTGCATGTGGGCGCGTTGCGCGAGGCTCGTCCATACTTTTTGCCCATTGATGACGAAATCATCACCATCGATGACAGCGCGTGTTTGCAGTCCCGCTAAGTCAGAGCCTGCCCCGGGTTCAGAATAGCCCTGACACCAAATCTCTTCCGCTGTCAGCATTTTGGGCAAATAGCGCTGTTTTTGTTCATCCGCGCCGAACGCCATCAACGTAAAGCCAATGCGGTCCAGGGCCAGTTGATTGGCGCCGTAGAGGGGCAACCCGAGACGTAAGACTTCATCTTGATAGATTACCTGATCAACGAGACTGGCCCCGCCCCCACCCCATTCCTTGGGCCAGTGCAAGGCAACGTACCCGGAACCGTGAAGTCGACGATGCCACTCCAACATTTTCCGCCAACGCGCGTCACTATCTTCGTCTCGTTCAGCCAAGGGATCACTGTGTTCCCCAAACACTTCCGCTTTATTCGTTTCCAGCCACGTACGTAAACGCACCCGAAAGGCCTCTTGCTCCGGCGTGAAGCGAAAATCCATGATCTCCCCTCTCTTTATTTCAGAGTGCTGCTACTTCTTTAGCCCGCTCCTCGTGCTTGCGCAAGAAAAACTTTCGCAGATAAAAAATCACTAAACCAGCTCCTATTCCGCTCAGACCCGCAATCTTGGTCGCGGTTTCCGCCAAACCCATACTGAGGATACACAGCGCTACCGGCGGCGCACTCAACGCCGCTACGCCCAACATTCCGCCAGGAACACGATAGGGACGGTGTAATTGAGGCTCTTTGTAGCGTAGCCAGAAGAGCGCGGCAAATTCAAGGATCAGCGCTAAGGCGTAGAGAAACATATCGAGTTCGATCAATTCTTGAAAAGAAAAAGGGATAAGGGTTGCAACCACAGTACTGTTGACGACAATCGCCACCCACGGTGTGCTGAACCGAGGATGCAGCCTGGCAAACGCAGTAGGGAGTGTCTGTTGGAGCGCAAGCGAATACGGAATACGCGCAGAAGTACACAACAAGCTCGTGAAGAGCCCTACAGCGCTCGTCATTCCAGCCGCCATCAACCATGTCCCCAGCCACGATCCTCCGATAAGCGTCCCGACCGCGGAAGGATGGCCTTCCTTCCATACACTCCACTGTTGATCGACGCCAACTCCAACCGCTATGGGCAACAAATATGAAGCAGTGACTAACACGACAGTGGTCGCCATCGCTTTCGGAAAGATGCTCCCAGGCTGTTGCACCTCGCCAGCGCAACAGGCGGCATTATCCCAACCGCAGGTGTTCCACAGCA
The DNA here is from genome assembly GCA_964618735.1 of uncultured Enterobacteriaceae bacterium. Taxonomy (GTDB): domain Bacteria; phylum Desulfobacterota; class Binatia; order Bin18; family Bin18; genus SYOC01. Next base: position 749 of record CAZUFQ010000424.1, on the reverse strand, counting down.
TCACGCTTGTGAGGAGGCCCCAATTCACGGTTGTTGGCGCTTCTAGCCACAGCGCAGGCCGTACCTGCGAGGCCCCCACAAGCACGAGCACCAGAAAAGGCGCAAGGACGACCACCGTCAAGATGACAGCGGTGCGCCCCACGAGTTGTGTCCCACGAATGTTTAAGAAAGTGACAATGGCAATCACACCGACGCCAATACACCAGCGCTCAAGCGGCGACATATCGCCGCACAGATAGGACAGATAATCGACGAACATGACCGGATAGAGCGCAATGTCAGCAAAACTATACAACCAGCTCCACCACCCTTCTTGGAATCCCCAGAATCGACCAAAAGCCCGCCGCACCCACACAACATAGCCGCCGTCCTCAGGTATGGCCGCGGCTAACTCAACCGACATCAGCGCCGTCGGAAAACTCCATATCCAGGGCACAATGAGAATAGCGAGCAACGTGAAGAGCGGCCCAGCAGACCCAACGGCGTCTTCGAGGCCATAGGCTCCGCCAGCCACACAGAAGAACGTGAGAGCGACGAGGCTACGAAAATTTAAGACGCGAGGAGGGAACATTGTGTAACAAAATGTCAGGCAGCCTGGCAGTCAAACAGTTCTCAGTCGAAATGCGACAACCTCGCTGCGTTGGCGCATCACGTTGACAACTTCTCCCAATCGGCTTCATCCGCGTCGAGCGCCAGTGCGAGCCCGCCATTGGACCCGGCAAACACCGGGTCTTCCACCGTGCGTACGC
>CAZUFQ010000423.1:0-6333 GCA_964618735.1 uncultured Enterobacteriaceae bacterium | reverse complement strand
TTTATGTTTGATCGTGCTCCATTTGGAATGGCCAGACATGGCGCTCTCCTCCTGGCAAGGCAATCTGTGCGACAGAGCTATCATATTCCCAGGAAGGAGTAAACGCGACTCTGGCAGAACGGCGTAAGGAAGAAGGAGGAGCAGAACGCTGAAGAAGCTGGAGTTTTCAGCTCTTGTAAGCCTTGAATTGAGTCATCGGATCATTTGTCCATTGAGTCATTGAACAGGGAAGTCAAAAGTCTATGTTTTTAATGATTCAATCCTTCGATGACCCAATCACTCAATTTCTCAATGGCTCAATTCTTCGATCAATGTTTTCGCTTCTTGCAGGTCTTTCGTGTCAAACCTTTCCGTGAACTAAAATCCGGGCATCGGGCAACAGGGATTAGGGATCAGTAACTCTTCCCCGTTGCCTGTTCCCTTGCCTGCGCCAGCAGGAGTTCACCTTTGAGCCGATACAGCTCGGCTTCCCATCTCCGCTCTCCAGTTTTCTCCACACAGGTTAACCCCTCGGCCAGTGCATTAAGTCCCTCCTCTAAGCGCCCGACTTTCCCGCACGCCTCAGCTAGCAGAGCCAGGTAATATGAGCGCCCCATCACTGCTCCCGAGGCTCGATGGGCAGTTATACCCTCGCGTATTTGCGCAATCCCCTCCTCTCCTTGTCCCTGTTCAGTTAGCGCCCACCCCTGGAAGATAGTTCCAAGCGCTAAGAGAAGTACAAACCCCCGCTCGTTTGAGAGAGTAACGACCTCTTCGGCCCATTTTTGAACTGCCTGTACCTCCCGGCGAAACTCATGGACCGCAGCGACACTGTTCAAGACAAAAGCCAGATTGAAGGGATGGAAGAATTGCTGTGCTAAGGTGAGCGTTTCCTGGATTATCTTCAGGGCTCGATCCGGATAGCCAAGTTTCCAGAGAACATAAGCAATAAAGCAGAGGCAATTCTCCCCAGGGTCCATTCCATAGAGAGCCGCGAGGGAGTGATGTTTGTGGAAGTTATAAACGGTCATCCCCTGCTCTAAATGCTCTCGGGCAGAAACAAAATCCCCCAAGAAATATAAGGTCTGTCCCAATGCATCTTGGGCCGGCACAAGGAGAGCTGGATCTTGAACGCTTTGAGCGAGGCGTAGAAGTTGTTTTCCCAGCTCATAGGTTGTCTGAAAATCTCCCCGCACGACATGAAATGCCGCGAGTCCAAACAGTACAGGGAAGAGCTGAGGAGTTTCCCCTAATTGTCGGCACAGCTCTAACGCCCGTCTACAGGTTTGTTCTACTTCTGGGGCTGCATAGCCTTTGGTATCCCTCAGCGACACGCTCAAGGCAAGTCTCAGTGGGAGTTCTTGCTGGGCCCGCTCGGTGGTGTCTGGCAGTGTCTTGAGTAACTCCAGGCCCTTGGTGAGATGGCTGATAGCTTCCACATTGGCCGAACGCTGAGCAGCTCTTTGTCCAGCTTTTTGCCAGTAGGGAATCGCCTGCTCTTTGAGCCCCGCTTCGGTGTAGTGGTGGGCCAGCAGTTCGGGCTGGGTCTCGATCGTCTCAGGAAATCGATCCGCCAATGCTTGAGCAATTTGCTGATGGAGTTGCTGGCGTCTACTCTTCAGCAACGATTGATAGGCTGTGTCCTGAATAAGCGCATGCTTGAAGAGATAGTGCACCTGCGGCGCCAGCCCGCGCTGATACACCAACTCCACCTCCACCAATTGTCTGAGCCCCTGCTGCAAGCTTCCCTCGTCTCGGTTGGCGACAGCGTGAAGAAGTTCATAAGAAAACTCTCGCCCTAGAGTCGCGCCTAGCTGCGCAATCTCTTTGGCTGGTCCAAGCCGATCAAGGCGAGCCATCAGGGCATCCTGTAGAGTAGCGGGAATGCCTAAGGTACGCACGGGCGCAGCATGCTGCGCCCCTACGGCTTCGACAACAGTCTTGGTCAATTCTTCGACAAAGAGGGGCACACCATCGGTCTTACTCACAATCTGTTGCACGACTTCCCGCGGGAGCGACTGCTCGCCTGCGACCCGCTCGACCATCGCTTCAACCTGACTGCGCCCTAAACGGCTCAGCGTGAGCTGACTGACATGTGAACGATTCCCCCAAGGCGACGCAAACTCAGGACGAAAGGTCAACACTGTAAGCATCTGCGTCGTAGGGATTTGTTCCAACAATAAAGTCAGCACCTCCAGCGTCGAGGGGTCCGCCCAGTGCACATCTTCCCAGGCGTTGTAGACGGGTTGTCGCTCCGCCTCTTCGACCAGCCACGCCACGAGAGCAGCTTGCGTCTTCTCCTTCCGCTTCTGCGGACTGGCCGTCAAAGGCAGGTATCCTTCGGGGTGTGGAAGCGACAACAACGCGGCCAAAAGCGGCGCGGTGTCGGCTTGCGGAAAATGATAGCGAGCGAGAACATGCTGGAGTTTGGCCAGCTTTGCAATGGGAGTATCCTCGCGGGCGAACTGAAGAAGACGCCGTAAGTGATCAATAATAGGGTACAGAGCGCTATTCTGGTGATACGGAGAGCATCGGAACTCAACGCGGGTCGCGCCTTCCGCGGTTACCTGCTCTTTAAGCCCCTGCACGAGGCGAGATTTGCCAATGCCAGCCTCACCACTAAGCAGCACCACTTGGCCAGCGCCGTCTTTCGCCTGCGCCCACCGTCGTTGTAACAAACCGAGTTCTTCCTCACGTCCAACCAGCGGGGTTAAGCCGAAGCCAACTGCCGCCTCAAAGCGGCTCTGCACTGTACTCTCGCCAATGACTCGATACAACGACAAAGGAGTAGAAATGCCTTTGAGCGTCTGAGGTCCAAGCTCCTGACATTCAAATAAACTCTGCATCAAGTGATGCGTCATCGTACTCACGACCACCGTGTCGGGTTCGGCCGCTCCCTGTACGCGGGCGGCAATGTTGGGCGTCTCCCCCAACGCCAACACCTCGCGCTTCTCGCCGCTGCCAATTTCACCAATAACAACGAGGCCAGTGTGAATGCCGATGCGGACTTGTAAAGGTGGTGTCGTTGTGGGGTCTGTAGGGGCGCGGCGGCGCCGTGCCCCTACGGTGACCGACATCTGCTCGTTCAGACGCGATAGTTCCGCCACAATCTCCAACCCCGCCCGCACGGCTCGTACCGCATCATCTTCATGCGCCGCAGGATAACCAAAGTAGACTAATAAGCCATCACCCAAATGTTGGGCGACGTATCCCTCGTAGCGCCGGATCACCTTCGTACAGGTCTCTTGGTAAGCCTGCACCACTTCCCGTAGCTCTTCCGGGTCCAGTTGCGCGGATAACGTCGTCGAGCCGACCAGGTCACAAAACATCACCGTCAGTTGCCGACGCTCCGCAGCGGCCAGTCTAGAGTCTAGGGTCTGAAGAATGGAGGCGCGCTCTTGTCCCTCTGACCCTAGACTCTGGACGCTAGACGCTAGATTGCCTTTCCAGACTAATACCTTGCCGTCTTCATCCGTAGCTAGTTGTCTCGCGTCGATGATCTCAGCTTTCAGGTCTTCGATGTAATCATCATCAAGCTCGAACTCTCTCTTGAGTGCTCGATAAGAGACCCGCTTCTGGCTCTGTAGCAACTCCAACACTTGGGCAACTACGGCGGAGAACTTCATAAGAGAATACACGTCCGGGTTGAATTTTTAACTTTGTGGATCATACGTCTGTCGAGTCGGACGGCGCAAGTCCAACGCATCTGGGGCAACATCGCCGCACAAACCTTCCTCTCAGTAGTAATCTACCCCTTATCATCATGCCTGCTTTGACAGCCCTGGTCTGTCCGGAGTACAGTGACGCTGCCTCGACGAAACTCATAGGAGGGGGAACCATGAGCATCAAAGGAAAAGCAGCAGTCATCGGCTTTGCGGAAACAAAGCCGCAAAAGAGTTCCGGCGACAAAACTGCACTAGGCATCATTGGCGAAGTCGCGCGGGATGCGATCGCTGATGCAGGACTAGAGAAGAAAGATATCGACGGCTTGCTCACCGGTATCGCTTTTGGCGACTACAGCGTGTTGTGGCCGTCAGTCGTGGCGGAATATCTGCGCCTTCATCCGCGGTATTTCAGCCAAGTCGAACTCGGCGGCGCTTCGGCTGCCGGCATGGTGTGGCGAGCAGCGGCAGCGATCGACGCCGGCATGTGTAACAACGTCCTCTGCGTCGTTGGCGACACCTGGGGCAATAGGACGCTAGCACTGAAACCCCCGCCGTTTCCACGGATGGACGCCGAGTTCGATGCGCCGTATGGGCTAATCGCCGCTAATCCTGGCTATGCGTTGATTGCGCAGCGCCACAAGTATGAATTTGGCACTACGCCGCAGCAAATGGCGAAGGTAGCCGTCGATCAGCGTAAGAACGCCTGTAAAAATCCTATGGCTATGTTCGGCAATAAAGAGATTACTATCGACGACGTGCTCAACTCGCGCATGATCGTCGATCCGTTACATTTGTTGGAAATCGTGAGTCCGTGCTCCGGTGGCGGAGCGTTCATTGTGACAAGCACCGAGCGGGCGAAAAGCGGTCCTCATCGACCCGTGTATTTGCTGGGCGCGGGCGAAGCCGGCGGGCATTGCGGCATTACCCGAGCCCCTAGCCTGACCACGTCTCTCGTCAAACCTGCGGCTGAAGCGGCCTTCGCCATGGCCGGCGCTACGCCGAAAGATATGGACTTTGTCCAGCCGTATGATTGTTACACCATTACAGTCATCGTGACGCTCGAAGACGCCGGATTCTGCAAAAAGGGTGAAGGCGGCCGGTTCGTTGAAGAGCATGATCTTTCTTACAAAGGTGACTTTCCTTGCAATACGCATGGCGGGCAACTGTCATACGGACAACCTGGTCTCGCTGGCGGCATGAGCCACGTCATCGAAGGCGTACGACAGCTCATGGGTCGCGGCGAAGGGCGACAAGTGAAAGACGCCGCGATCGGCTACGTCAACGGCAACGGCGGCATTATGAGTGAACAATGTAGCCTCATTTTGGGGATCTAATCATTGAACCATTGAGTGATTGAATCATTGAGCTCTCGTTGAATTAAAGTATGACTTCATGACCCGATGACCCGACGGCTCAATTGATAAATCTCGCTAAGAGAGGAACAATCCTATGTCTGATTACACAAAGCCTATACCGCGACCGACACCAGCGTCGCTGCCGTTTTGGGAGGCGGCAAAACGCCACGAATTACAGATTCAACGATGCGGCAGCTGTAATGCCCATATCTTCTATCCACGAGAACTCTGTCCGGAATGTCTAGCCTCCAATCTGCAGTGGGTCAAAGTCTCCGGCAAAGGGACGGTATATTCGTACACGATTGCCCAACAGGCAACCCATCATGGCTTTGCCGAAGAGACGCCTTATGTCATCGCTATCGTTGAATTAGAGGAAGGACCGCGTCTCACGACGAACATCACTGGGTGCAAACCTGAAGACGTACGCATAGGAACACCGGTGGTTGCTGCGTTCGATGATGTCACGCCGGAGACGACGTTGGTGAAATTTCGGCCAGCGTAACGAGTGGCGAGGACTGAGCAAGAAGCAGAACCCAAAGGCGCTAAAGGCACTCAGCCCTCATTACTCATTACTGCTTTCTTCTCGGCTTGCGCTCGTTCCTCTCCTGATTGATAATAAGGCCGCTTGGTTCAAGCAGACTCCGAAAAGGAGACAATCATGTTGACTATGAATACTGACAAACGGCTGTACCAAGTATGCATTGGCTTGTTGCTGTGGGGATTGCCCACCGTGGGCCTCGCAAAAGGGGCTCGTCGCGCCGCGCCGGCGATAGAAGAGGAAAGCAGCGACAACACCAGACGACAGTCTGTTGGAGCTCCGCAGGTGTTGGAAATTCCGTCTGTTCACGAGACAGCGCCATCGTCCACTGCAACGCAGCCTGATTCTCCTCCCCCTGCTACTGCGCCGGCTGTCGACCCGCCGCCTTATGAAAATACCCGTTCGCTTGAGGCCCGCACTCCCCAAAACGAGCGGGAACGATCCAGTGAAATCCAGCCGCCAGGCTCTCCTGAGCGACGCAATTATCTAGGCGTATTGTATGCAACTGCCGAAGATGGTCCGGTCGGAGTGCAAGTGCTTGATGTCATTCCCGGAAGTCCGGCAGCGCGCGCCGGATTTCAAGGCGCTAACGCTCCTTCCTCACAATCAAGCGATCTGGTGAAGATTGCACTCGTTGCCTTGACGATGTCGCCGGTTGGTCCTTTTGCCATGCCCCTCATCATCGCCCACAATCTGTACACGGCTAGCCGGAAACCGGTAGGAGACCTCATTGTAGCGGTGGGGGATCAACAAGTGCGCGACGCTGTTGAATTTAGCCAAGAGATGCACCGCCATC
>CAZUFQ010000422.1:0-6334 GCA_964618735.1 uncultured Enterobacteriaceae bacterium | reverse complement strand
GAGAGGCGAGGCGGTGGTGGTTAAGGAAAAGTTTGGCGTGCGCATTACCGACGTGTTGAGTCCGGAAAAACGCATCGAAGGGTTGGGATAAGCACGGTCTCGTTGGGAGTACGAGTGATCTCTGTGGACGGATTTTTCTCGTGCTCGGGCAGAGCCTATAGAAGGGCCACGGCAAGATGTAGCGCGACATAGGTGTAAGCCCTTTCGGCTTCGGGTTCCCTCGCCCCTTGGGGGAGAGGGCTGGGGTGAGGGGATATCTGCAGTGATCACCCTCTCCTGTGTCCTCTCCCCTCAAGGGCGAGGAGAAAAAGACGACTTTCCAGTCCCGTATCTTGGTATGCTTTCTCTATAGACGCGAGGTCAAGGGTTGCTACTCGCCTTCCTCGTCCTCGTTTTTTTCTTTTTTCTTGACGGATTTTTTTGACGGTTCTGTCGGCTTTTCTTGAGCGTGTTCTTGCGCCGTCAGAGCCTCTGGCGTTACGGCGACCGGTTTTGCGGCCTTCGGGTCTAAAACGAGGATGCTGATCCGACGGTTGGCAGGATTGAGCGGGTCGTCTGGTATCAGCGGCGTACTGTCGGCATAGCCCACCACGCGTTCAACTTGTCCACTAGGTAAGCCAGCTTCCTCCATAGCGCGTCGTGTATTCAGCGCCCGCGCGGCGGATAACTCCCAGTTGGAATAAAAACTGTTAGTGCGAAAGGGGCGCGAATCCGTGTGGCCGCCAACGGCAAGATGATAGGGAAGTTGGTGAATCTGTTGCACGATCTTATCGAGAATATGCCGTAAGGCGGGTTTTAGTTCCGCACTGCTGAGATCAAAAAAAGCCTTGTCTCGGTTTTCCTTGTCGATCAATTCGATAAGGAGACCCTCTGCCGTGATTTTGATGACGATCTGGTCTTTGATCGCCGGATATTCTTTTAAATCTTTGAGGTCTCGTTCGATATTTTCTTTTAATCCCTGCATTAAGCCTTGAATAGGAATCTGCGGAAGGATGCCTTTTTGCGCGTCCATGATCCCAGGTTCGCCGAAAAACTGTGCGACTGGGTTATTCCCGCCACCGCCAGTCGAAGTTTCGAAAACCCCGGGCTCACGGAAGTATTCCGCGATCGCCTTTTTTTGCGAAGGATTGGCGGTTGCAAGAATCCATAACAGTAAGAAGAGCGCCATCATGGCGGTGACGAAGTCCGCGTATGCGACTTTCCACGCGCCGCCATGTTGGCTACCCTTTACCTTTTTTATTTTTTTGACGTTGACTGGGGGCTGTTTTTTACTTCCCCTTTTTCCTTTTTGCTTCTGCATAATTTGCGTTTATCCGCCCTTCACCGCCTGCTCGAGTTCAGTGGCGGAAGGTCGTTCGGCTGTAAAGGTGATGCGGCGGGCATATTCCACAACCACGATCGGTGCGGCCCCATGGAGATACGATAAGATCGCGATCTTAATACACTCAAGATATTTCTTTTCTTCCTGCCCCAACATCTCCATTTTGGTTGCGATGGGTTGGATGATACCATAGGAGATGAGCACACCGAGAAAGGTGCCGACTAAGGCTGAGCCGATCTTGTGCCCAAGTACGGAAGGACCAGCATCGAGGGAACCCATAGCGATGATAATACCGAGCACCGCAGCGACAATACCGAGCGCGGGCATTGCGTCACCGACTTTGGCGACTAAGGAGGCTGGGCGGTGATGTTCCTCCTCGAATGTCGCCATGTCTTCATCCAATAGGTGCTCGATTTCTTGAGGATTAGCCGAACCACTGACAATGAGCCGGAGCGTATCACACAACATGGCGCAGGCGTGATGATTATGAAGAAACCCTTTGTATTTCGAGAAAATGGGACTGCTTTTGGGATCGTCTACGTCTTTTTCCACCGCCATGTCGCCATTTTTGCGCATGACGCTGAAAACTTCGAACAACAGCTGGAACAGTTCGCGATATTCGGCCTTCGTGGCGCCGTTGCCGAGGAGCGCGTGGAGAACATTTGAGAACAAGGGTCCCAGATGCTTGCCTGGCGTACCCAGGATCAAGCTGCCGACCGCGGCTCCGCCAATGATCAAGATTTCAACTGGTTGAATCAACGTGGCGAAGGGGCCGCCTTCTAAGAGGAACCCGCCTAGAACGCATCCAAAAAGAACAACGAACCCAATGAGAGTAAAGACCATGAATTTTCCGCCTTCTTGCCGTCCCCTGAAGAGGGGACGCCCCAACACGAGCAAAAGTAGCCCTTGAAGATGCGATCGTCGGATTCCGGGGAAACTTTAAATGGCGGCTAAATAGCCGCCGGTCTCAGCCGAAAAGATACAACGACGAGGAGCATTATTGATATGGGTCAAGTAATTAAATTTCCTTCACGAGAAGAGCGCACCGCGCGCACAGGAGCCGAGGCGCCTCTTCGTAAACTGACTATTCTACTTGCTGAAGACCACAGTTCGTTGCGCGACATTGTCAGCGTGTATCTGATGCGACAAGGCTATCATGTCCGCACGGCCGGCTCGGGAAAAAGTGCACTCCAAATCTTGGAAGCGGAAGATGTGGATTTACTCCTGTTGGATTTGATGCTGCCTGGCATGGATGGGTTTGAAGTGCTTCGCCGACTACGCGAGAAAAGCGAAAAAGCGCAACCATATGTCGTTGTGGTGTCAGCGCTGACCACGGACCCAGATCGCAAAAAGGCCGAAGAATTGGGATGTGACGACTATTTGCCAAAGCCTTTTCATTTGCCACATTTGCTCGAATGCATCGTGGCGGTGGAAAAACGTTTACACCGCGGAGAGCAAAGACAGTCTTAACGGCAAGCCTCAGACAAGTTTGGGACAAGTTCCAATCAAGTTTTTTCTGCACTGGTTTGAAACTTGTCTTAAACGTGCGTAAGACTTGCCCAAACTGTTGTACTGAATCAGGAAGTCAAAATCTGCGGATTTCCTAACTCCTCGTGATCGCTGATAAATCCGCGTTTCTCCTACACAATCCCACTCTTTGCTCCTCTCTCCCTTTCTCCATTTTTCTCTCGTTTTCACAGCAGAGTCCCGCGAATTTTCACAATAGGAGAGGCTTTTGCTCGGGTCGGAGAAGGCGGACGTCCGGAACTGTCAAAAGAACAACGAACGAATTGCAAAGATCTCCCCATTTCTTCCTATTCTTAGATTACCGACAAACAGTACCTGTATCCTGTAACTGCTGCTTTGCCTGTTGCAGATTGTTTTGCGCCCTGGGATTGTTTTGATCCAACCCAATAGCCTTTTCAAACTGCGAAATAGCTTCGCAATGAAAGTTTCGCTCCAATAGAAAATGACCAAAGGCATTGTAAACCGTCCCATCTCGTAAGGGCTGGGACGGTTCTAACGCGATTGTCCTTTCATAGGCTGTACGAGCAGCTGCATCATTACCAGCTGCAGAATAAGCCAATGCGAGATTATACCAGCCCATGTAAAATTCAGGTTTCTTCGCAAGTATCTCCTTAAGCTTGGCAATAGCTTCTTCGTTTTTCTTTTCTTTTCTCAATTCGCGCGCTTCTGAAAAATTCCGATTTTCATCCTCACTAAGCATAGTGCTTGTTTTGTCCAATAAAGCCTCATACCGCACAAGCTGCTTTGAGGTGTAATCATCACGGACCCGCTGCGAGTCGCCAAGAGCTTTTATCGCACTCGCTGGCGCACTAATGCCGCGCTGAACGGCAAAAAGCTTAATTCCGGCTTCGGCGACGGATTTATTTATTCGGATCAAACTATAATATCTATAAATGTTACTCTTCTCGTCAAAGCTTATATAGTTGTCAACGTCTTCGGAAGACTTTGTGAGAGATAGGGCGAGGCTGTTGATATCGAGTTGTTTATCGCTATTCGTATTTAACGTCTCAGCGAGAAATCCAGTTGCATTTTGGATAGCATTCTCCTTTGAATTTGCTTTAGCATTCTCAAGCTTGGCACTGTCAGCGATCCCCACGAAGTACAGATTCTTGGAGTCTTTGGGAACCGTGGATACCCAGGGTGGTGGCTCCTCAGCAGCATACGCCATGTTGATAATTCTGTATCCGAAGTTGTCAGATTTAGCAATTTTGTCTGGCGGTGGCTCCTGAATCTTTATAAACTCTTCGTGTAACTTTCCAAACTCATCGACTAGTACAAGCTTGTCACCCTCCTTAACCCTTTCATAATCACGCTTCGCTTTATTCATATTGCGGACTATGGACTTGGCTTTAGTAATGGACTTATCCAATGTACGATAATCGTCCCACCCAACCATATTAGTAAATCCTGTAGTGATAGTAATCGCTAATCCACAAATAACGGTTATTAATTTTACAGATTGTAAATTGAAGTTTTGTATAGCTGCTGAAACAGCACCCAGGACCACTACAAGAAAAGCCAAGGCTATCTCAAGCGCCCATAACCTTTGCCATTCACTTATTTGTGCATTGCATTCTTTCAAAACTTCATCGAAATATCCTTGGCGGTTGCTCTCAATTAACTCATCGGCATATGCTGGATGACTTAGTATGACAGAAATAAACGCCAGACTGACAGCCATTTTTGCAACACTGATGTTCATTGATTTATCTCCTTTTACCCCGAGCAAAGAAAAAGGGACAGGTTCATTTTTCTTGTGCGTAGCAGAAGAGCGCCTAACGCTAAGGATTTAATCCGCTCTGCGACAGAAAGCAACTCATGGCGCGCAGTCGAGGCAACTTCAAAAGGTGTGGGTGCGATACGAGGTCGCACCAAGCGAGTGATGAGGAGGAAAGACCGCATCCAGGCATGTGTCCATAGCCTGTTCCTGGTCTCTCCAGGCCCGGCCTGTAAATACGGAGCCCGAGCACGAGAAGCCGTAAATTTCTATCACTCATTGTGTGGTGTATCAGAGAATGTCGTGCCATGCCTCTCGGAAGAGTGCAGACCTCTCATGCGTAGGAAGCGCCGTGCGTGCTGAGTCGCTCGGCTGGTCCCTCATTGAGAGACGTCAAGCGCGTTCACCGGAAGGACACGAAAGTTGTGCGGGTTTTTCGGAGCAAGTACACGACGCCATCAATCGTGTAGTGAGAATTGATTTCGCACTTTTCGCTATTAGACGGCGCCGTCAACCGCGATGGTTCTCCCCCTACCCAATGTCTAAAAAGTCGAAAAAAAGCACCACTGGTAGAAATGGTAGAAAATGAACACGGCCATTACACGGCGTCTGCCATTGTGGAATGCAAACAGATCCGTGCGCTGCTCCGCCAAGCGAAGGCGCACCTGAAGAGGATACTTACGTGGGAGATGTAGTCACCGCTTTGCGCTCCTCTTCTAAGAAACACTTCTAAGCAACAAAGGAAGCGGTTCACCTGTGAGCAAATGTTAGCCTTTCGGCGGCTATGAGTTCACTGAGCAACAGGGCTGCTCTCACTGGCGTTGACCTCTTTGCAGAGGAGGTATGAACTCACCCTATGGCGAGCAAGAAACCGACGACCCAAAAACCAACGGCAACGAGTATGGGGAAAATCACCGTGGTCTTGACGAAAGACAACGTCGATCTGCTCAAGGCGCTAGCACAAGAGGCCAGCGACCACGGCGGTCGGACGATCAGCGGTTCGGCCATCCTCCGTGCTCTCGTTCGTTATGCCGCCAAGCAAGGACGGGCTTGGCAACGCGAGCACATCTTTCCCGTGCTCGAAGAAGAAATTGCCAGTGGCACGGTCTCGGGCACGAAAACAAGGTAAGGCGCCCACGGCGCCGTGTGTACACCAAGAGGGCTATCATGCTCCTTGGGATTCGTTCATTACCCGTAAGGAAGCCTGGACAGCGTGCTCTCGCTCTCCAGGCTTCTTCATTTGGGGGCGTGGGGCATTTTCTGAGTGTTCATGTGGGCGTTGACGTGCTAGGTGGGGAGCCTGGCATCAAAAGCATACTCATACCTAATCCGTGTTCACACGGCTACTGCTCATAAGCCTGTTTCTTCGCTCAGTGGGGAGTATCCCGGAGTCTCACGGAGCACCCCGCACGGCACGCACGTGGAAGCCGCCGTCGAACTTATGGAAGGTGGTCAGGTCGCCGCCGGCGAAGCTGACGAGCCACACCGCGAACCGGAAGGAGGTAAAGGTGGTAGAGGACCAGTAGATGACCACCCTAGTCGGCCCAAACACGCTTTGGTCGATACACGGCCAAAAACTGCAATCCACGATCGTCTCCAGCTCAGCGGTCCCCCCGTCTCGATTCACCTCAGGTAAACGCCAGTCCCGGTAGCCTGCAAATCCACACGGCCCCCCAGGCCCACCGTTGCCTACCGCACAGTCAGCGTTGCTCACACACTCCCGTACGGCATTATCCCGACACCGGTTGTTCAGTGCCGGTAGTGTTGGA
>CAZUFQ010000421.1:0-6342 GCA_964618735.1 uncultured Enterobacteriaceae bacterium | reverse complement strand
CTCCCGATTTGGTTTTCTACAATAAACGCTTGAAATGTTATGTGATCATTGATTTCAAGGTCGAGAGACTGACCCAGGCCGACCTCGGGCAGATGCAGCTATATGTTCATTACTACGACCGAGAGGTCGCTGCTCCGGACGATAATCCGACGCTGGGCTTGATCCTCTGCACCGACAAGAACGACGCGATGGTGCGCTATGTGTTGGACGAGAAGAACCGGCAGATCTTTGCCAGCAATTACCAATTCCATCTTCCTTCAGAAGAAGAATTGCGCAAGGAACTTCGTCGTGAAATCCAATCGTTCGACGAGCCCAAGCTGGAACCTAGCCCCCGGAGAAAAGCCCGATGAACCGCCATGTCAACGCCATCGCCGGTCGCTTGAGTCTGCGCCCACCACAGCGTCACTCGTTGGAAATCCTGGATCGCATCACGGAGATCGCACCGCCGAAGAAGGGCGCTGACCTAAACGCTGCATTGGCCGCTGTCCGTAGCGAGTTCTCAACAGTCACTGACTTTGAGCGCGAGTTTCCCTCACTCTGCTTCGCCTTGGCAACTGGCGTAGGTAAAACGCGACTCATGGGCGCATTTATTACCTACCTCCACCTCGCGCACGGACTGGACAACTTCTTCGTGCTGGCTCCGAATTTGACCATCTACAACAAGTTGATCTCCGACTTTACGCCGAATACACCCAAATACGCGTTCAAAGGCATCGCTGAGTTTTCTACCGACCCGCCGGAGATTATTACTGGAGACAATTATGAATCGCGGGCGGGCACCCTGTTCGACCAGTTGATACGCTGCAAGGTCAACATCTTCAACATTTCGAAGATCAACTCTGAGGTTCGTGGCGGCAAGTCTCCGCGCATCAAGCGACTGTCAGAATATATTGGCGAGAGCTACTTCGATTACCTTGCCGGACTGAAAGACTTGGTGCTCCTCATGGATGAATCGCACCGCTACCGTGCGTCTGCTGGCGTACGGGCGATTAACGAGTTGAAGCCGGTACTTGGTCTGGAGCTTACAGCCACGCCGTTTTTGGAAACCAGTCGGGGTGCGGTGTCCTTCAAGAATGTCATCTACGATTATCCGCTCGGCAAGGCGATGGCCGATGGCTTTGTAAAAGAACCGGCAGTCGTCACTCGTAAGAATTTCAACCCGGCTGGAATGTCCGCCGAAGAGATCGAACGACTCAAATTAGAAGACGGGGTGCGGCTCCATGAAAGCGTTAAGGTGGAATTGGAAACTTACGCCCGCGAAGCAGGCAATTCTATCGTTAAACCGTTCCTGCTCGTCATCGCCCGCGATACGACACACGCGAAGCAACTCATGCAGCTCATCCAGTCTGACAGCTTCTTCGGGGGCCGTTACAAGACCAAGGTGATCCAGGTGGACTCCAGTAAGACCGGCGCGGAAGAAGACGAGATGGTACAGCGTCTCCTCGCGGTCGAAAGCACGGAGGAGCCGACGGAGATTGTCATTCATGTCAACATGCTCAAGGAAGGCTGGGATGTGACTAACCTTTACACGATCGTGCCGTTACGCGCCGCTAATGCCCGCATTCTCATTGAGCAGTCGATCGGGCGCGGGCTCCGTTTGCCCTACGGCAAACGCACTGGCGTTGCGGCAGTAGATCGGCTCAACATTGTTGCTCACGACAAATTTCAGGAGATCATTGACGAAGCGAACCGGCCGGGTTCGGCGATCCGCTTGCAGCAAGTCATCCTCGACCCTAGCACCAATCTTCAAAAAACGGTGACAGTAGTGTCACGGTCGAATATTACAGAATGGCTACATGATTCTATGCCTTCGACTACGCCTAGAGACGCTCTTGCTTCTCCCCCAGGACCGGCTCTCAATGATGGAGCTGAGCGTAAGATTGCCCAGGAGGCGTACAGAATCATCAAAGACTATGAACGCCTCCCAAGTTCGACGTATCTGCTTCACGAAGAGGTCCAACAAGAAATTGTTGCAAAAGTCATGGAAGCTCTGGCCCCGACGCAATTAGAATTGGCAGGCATCGTTGAACAACCAAAGATAGCTGAGATCGTACAAAAGACGTCGGACTTCGTCGTCCAACAGACTATTGATATCCCCCGCATTCTTGTTGTTCCCAAGGGTGAGGTATGCTCAGGCTTCAAATCGTTCACTTTAGAACTTGGGACCTTGAACTATCCTGCTCCTGCAGACGAACTGTGGGTGCAGTATTTGCGCACGGGGCAAGCCGAAGCGTTGGGCGTTGGAAAAGGCAACATTGAAGAAGCACGGCTCGAAGACTACATCGTCAGTGGCTTAGTAGACTTTGACGACATTGCCTACGACGAACATGCGGATTTGTTGTATGACCTTGCTGTACAAACGGTGCAGCACTTCCGTCGCTATCTTTCGGAAGAAGATACGCACAAGGTGTTACGCTTGCACCGGCGAGACATTGCGCGATTCATTCACGCGCAGATGCAACGTCACTATTGGGAAGAAGAAGTAGACTACGAAGTGAAGATCAGCAGAGGCTTTACCGAATTAAAACTAAGCGCTTATACCGCTGCAGCAGAGGAATCCCCGCTGAACTTTCGTCACTCCCCCGCCGACAAGAGTAACATGGCGAAGTATGTGTTTGGCGGCTTTAATCGTTGCCTTTATCCAATACAGAAGTTCCAATCGGATTCAGAGCGAAAACTCTCCGTGATTCTGGAGCGGGAAGCGCTGAAATGGTTCAGACCGGCTAAAGGTCAGTTCCAGATTTTTTATCGGTGGGGCGGTGATCACTTGGAATACCAACCGGACTTCGTAGCCGAGACGGTAGACAGCCTCTACATGCTTGAGGTGAAAGCTCGCAGTGATATGAAGGACGCTGAGGTGCAAGCCAAGAAAGATGCTGCGGTTAAATGGTGCCAACAAGCTACGGAGCACGCCCAGAGCTACAGTGGTAAGCCTTGGAAGTACCTACTGGTCCCGCATGATGTCATTGCGGAAAATATGACGATTGTGGGGTTAGCGGCGCAGTGGCTCGTTCATTGATGTCGGGAAGGGATGGTCAGTTAGGAACCTTGAATACTGCCGCAATTTTTATCTGACATATTCTCTTTTGCTGGCTGACTAGAAATCGAACGCACCGAGTTCGATTTCTTCTGTCTCCGCTAATCTCCGAAATTCATCACGCACTGCGTGTTGAATCTTGGCAGCCTGGTTCTCTCCATCCAAACCTTTCCTCGATGTGTTAACGCAACCAAACCAGCTCTCTGAGCAAAAAGCAAAAACTCGAACTCACCTGGATTGGCAAAGAACGCCGACCCAACCTAGAGCCGCGCATTTTGCTGGAAGATCCAGAAAAGTCCTACCACGCCCCCTACCCTGTTACTGAACATGACCTCTTCGATAATCGCCTCATCTTTGGCGACAATCTCCTCGCCCTCAAAGCGCTGGAGCAGGAGTTTACCGGCAAGATCAAGTGTATTTATCTCGATCCACCATACAACACGAGGAGCGCCGCTATTGAAAAGTATGAGGATAATCGTGAACACTCCCAGTGGCTCTCTCTCATGAGAGATAGACTTGAGTTACTTTGGCAGTTTCTCTGTCCTGAGGGTCTTCTCGCAGTCCAAATAGACGATAATGAATTTGCTCGGCTCTTCTTGCTGATGGCGGAAATATGCGGAGAACCAAACCTCAAGGTGATCGTCGTCAAAATGGCTGAACCGACCGGTGTGAAGATGGCTCAAGCTCTCAAGACGGGCGGCATTCCCAAGCTGAAAGAGTATGTCATTCTCGCCGGGAAATCAGGGATCAGAGGGCTCAATGTCGAGCGCACGCCAAAAGACGGCTGGGATAATGAGTACCGGATTGTTTTGGGGGGCGCGGACCGAGAAGTACTGCTTGAACTAAAAGCTATTCTCGAAGATGAACAGCGCACTGCCGCCGAGGTACAGAGAGCAGATCTTATCTGTGCAAAGTTGACTTTTGAGACAGCTGACGAGGTGTGTCGTCGAGAGACAGGAAATAAAGTTTCAGAGGCATGGTTGCAGGAGAACGCCTGGCGGATTGTCCGCACTGTGGCGACAACCGATAGCGCCAAACGTCTAGCAGATACAAAGCGCAGCATCGTGTCGCCAGCCGCCAGCGCCTTCGTTATCGAAACGCCGCAGAAGAAAGCGTACGTGATCAAGACTGATTACAACCCCAGCAGGGCGCAACCTCGCATTCGATTGTTGTTCGCGGACGATTATCTCAGCGTCCATCCCGGCGACTTTTGGCAGGACATTAAGACAACCGGCTTAGGCGACGAAGGAGGCGTAGATTTTACCAACGGCAAAAAACCAGAAGCGCTTATCAAACGTATCATCGGCATGTCTACGCAGCCGGGCGACTGGGTTCTTGACTCTTTTGCCGGTTCTGGCACGACAGGAGCAGTAGCTCATAAAATGGGGCGGCGTTGGATTATGGTAGAGGTAGGCGAGCACTGCCATACGCATATCATTCCGCGATTGAAGAAGGTTATTGATGGCGCCGACCAAGGCGGCGTCACGGAAGCGGTGGGTTGGCAGGGCGGCGGTGGGTTTCGCTACTTTCACCTCGCTCCGTCACTTAGAGTGAGTTCCCTACCGTAACCGACTTCGAGCGAAAGTTTTTTGCTTTCCTTAGCGTCGGCTGTCGGTGTAAGCGAAGAACATTATAGAATGATGGAGGGATACAAAGATGCGTTTTGACAACAAAGTTGGACTCGTTACCGGAGCAGGCTCGGGCATTGGGCGCGCGACGGCGATTGGCTTTGCAGCACGCGGCGGCGCCATAGTCGTGGCGGATATCAACGGTGAGAATGCAAACAAGGTCGCGGCTGAGATTACGGCGGCTGGCGGACGCGCGCTTGCTATTGTCGCCGATGTCACGCAGCCTGCCGATATCGATATGATGGTGACAAAGACAACCAGCACTTTTGGTCGGCTTGATTTTCTTCACAATAATGCGTTCGGCATGCCGGCCGCCCAGGCGAGCACCCAGGTTGCTTCACGCATGGCGGATGTCGATGACGGGGTGTGGGGCCACATGCTCGATGTTGGCTTGACGGCGGTTTTTCGAGCGATGAAGCGAGCGATTCCGGTGATGCGCGCCCAAGGCGGCGGCGCGATTGTCAACACGGCGTCGATTTCTGGCTTGCGCGCTGATTACGGCATCGCCGCCTACAACGCGGCAAAAGCAGCCGTGATCAATCTCACTCGCGTGGTCGCGATTGAATACGCCCGGCAAGGTATTCGTGCGAACTGTGTGTGCCCAGGAGCGATCCATACCCCTTTGCTTGCACCCGCGCTGGAGCAACCAGGATTTGCGGAACAGTTCAATCAGGCGATTCCCATCGGACGGCTCGGGAAGCCTGAGGAAATTGCTAATGTTGTCTTGTTTCTCGCTTCTGATCTTGCTTCGTTTGTGACGGGCTCCGCTTTTGTCGCTGATGGCGGCCAGACCGCAAAGACGGGAAGCCCTTCGTTTATGCCGGAGTGATGGATCCTCTGAGTTTGACAAATCCCCCGCTCGGCTGCGCCTTCGCCGCCCCCTTTGGCAAAGGGGGCCGACAGACGCGTAGTAGCTGGCGGGGGAATTTTTGCTCTTGGGCGCGCTCTGAGCGGACTTTTCGGATAGCTCCTTACGCCGCACAGGATGCTGCGAGACTGGAAAGCGCAACCCGACGTCGCCCTTCGCGAATATCATTCCGGTCGAAACCGTTTGTGAGGTATCCAAATGAAATACCAGTTGCTGGGTCTGCCCACCCGCTCTGGCCGCCAAAACCAGGATGTCCAAATGAAGCGGGTGAATTGGTCTTGCCAAAGCCGCGCAAGTTGCCTTTGCCATCTTCTCCGGCATTAGCGATACCCAAAGCACGGTTGGCGAGGCAGCCAAGAAATGGGTCCGTGAGGTTACCGGTACGGATGCGGAACGCTTCGCGGAGCATCTCTGGTTGCCAAATCTGTTTACCATCGTAAGAACAGCCATTATTCAACAACGCCTGGTAGAACAGAGCGATATCACCAGCCGTCGTAATGCCGCCAGCCGATGGTGAGGCCGCAGCACGCGTCTCTGGTTCATTGAGTTCGAGCACGCCTTCATCAGTAATGGCCGACACGCTCTCCCGAGGCGGCTTGATGCCCATCTTCTTGTAGTCTTCAGCAGTGAGCGGAGACCCTACCCACACGATGTCTGCGATCTGGGCGTTTTGTGAAGGCGGAAGCCCGACCCGCAAGTCCGTCAACCAAAGAGGTTCCGCAATCCGGGTGCGGACGAAGTCGTGGTACGCTTGACAGCTGAGGCGTCCGATACTTTCGGCGATGCGCCCATAATTAGACGAAGGTGTG
>CAZUFQ010000420.1:0-6358 GCA_964618735.1 uncultured Enterobacteriaceae bacterium | reverse complement strand
CTGGATTCGCGTTAATTTCTTGATGCGGCACGTAGGGAGGAACATAAATAAAATCGCCAGGACCCGCTTCCGCAAAGTATTCGAGTTGCTCTCCCCAACGCATACGCGCTTTGCCGCTGATCACATAGATCACACTTTCCAGTGCGCCGTGATGATGGGCGCCGGTTTTCGCATTCGGGTGGATAGTAACAGTCCCAGCCCAAAGTTTGTTAGCGCCTGCGGTTGCATGATTAATCGCCGCAGCGCGAGTCATGCCGGGAGTTTGGGGAGTGTTCAGATCGAGTTGCCCACTATGAACAATGCGCACGCCATGCTCTCGCCAATGAGAAGTTTCTTCACTCATTTGAGGTATATTCCTTTGCACAACCCGTTTTACGCTGCCGCTTTGAGGCCAAAATCGTAACGCACGGTACAATACGGTCGGTCCATCTTGGTCTCGTCCGGAGCTGTGCCGGGCTCATGTCGTACAAAATCAACGATCAGCGAATCTTTTACGCCAAACACGGCGTCGGAATCCAGATATCGATCTCCAGCCACGAACACGTGAGTGGTAAGCGATTCATAGCCAGGGGCTGAGACCATGGTGTGAATATGGGCTGGGCGATAGGGATGGCGGCCCATCTTGAGCAGCATCTGCCCAACTGGACCATCGGTTGGGACTGGATATTCAACAGGACGCACCGTCCAAAACCAAAATCGACCTCGGGCGTCGGTGTGAAAATTCCCGCGCAGCCGCATCTCGTTCAGGTGTGGACGTTGCACGTCATAGAACCCCTCTGCATCAGCATGCCAGACATCAATTTGCGCCCCAGGAATGGGCCTCCCATCAACGGTCAACACTCGACCGGAGAAAAGCGTCGGTTCACCGGGCAGCCCATCAGCCAGGTTTGCTCCGCTCGGCAGTGATGGCGCGCCATTCACATAAAATGGCCCGAGAACGGTGGACTCAGTGGCGCCGGCGGGAGCACGATGGTTCAGGGCGTCCACAAGCATAGACACGCCAAGCGTGTCGGAGAGCAAGATGAACTCTTGTCGTTTCTCGTCGCACTTTTGTCCAGTAGCAGTAAGGAATTGAATGCCAGCAAACCATTCGTCTTCGGTTAACTCCACCTCGCGCACAAAATCATGCAAGTGACGAATGAGGCTGGACATCACTTGTTTGAAACGAGCATCCGGCGCGCCAGCGAGCTTCGCCAGCACGGCGTTGGTGAGGTTAGTATCAGCCAGGTCGCGCATAATGTCCCTCCATGTCTTTCCCAAAAGAAAAGCGCTGGCAGCCCTATACTATGGCCATCCAGCGCCTTCTTCAGCAACGCCGCAACATCTCTGCGTGAGCGGGTTATGCCCGGTTCGTTTTCAAGGACGTCGTATCGTCTAGTCCCAAGCCTTTGATTGAGGCCTCGAAGCGCTGGACCATCACCTCATCATCGGCAGTGAAGTCACGCGTGAGGCAGCAATACTCAAGCTGCATGCCGTTCGGATCTTTGAAGTAGATTGATTTGGCCCAGTCGTGGTCCACTACGTCGGAGACCGCAACCCCTTTCGCAAGGAGTTCTTGACGGCGCGCTTCCAGACCAGCTTCAGTGCCAGCTTCAAAGGCGAAGTGATAGAAGGCGCTCGGCACGCCCAAGCCGCGGTTAATCCCAGCGTCGTACTCCACTGGCACCCCCGGCACATTCTTCGCTTCCATAAACGCGATCAATTGATCACGACCAAGGTCAAAGAAAATATGGCGGATCTGTCCCCCTTCTGTGACCTTAATGGTGTCACAACGCACCGGCTTGAACCCGAGCACGTTTTCATAAAAATCCCGAGTCTTATCGAGATCCAGGGTCGAAAGACCAAGGTGAGAAAAACCTTTGTTTGTCATAGCATGCCCTCCTTACTCAAAGGTGAGATTTCTTCCGACTTCCTCCAACGATTGTCTTCTTCTAGCTGGGAACACTTCCTAATACTACTATACCAGCCCAACAACAAGCATTGTCTTTTGAGATGCTGAGGAAAGGCTGTCGAGCCACACTCGACGGTTGCGTTGCTCGGAACACGCGAACGGCTGTACAATATTTATTAAGCCCTCGATTTTTTCTGGAGCAAACTCCTTATGACGCATCACAACATTTGGTTAGTTCAGTTTTCTCTTCTCAGTTCCCTACTCTTGGGAGCGAGTACAGCGTTTTCATTGACCCCAGAGGAGGTCCTCAAACTGAAGGCTGCGGGAGTCAGCGAGACAACTATTCAGTTAATGCTCCAAAAAGAACAAGAAAATAAAATTTCCTCAAGGACACTGGAACAAGGCTATGCGACTGAGCATATGGGCACTTGGAAACTACAGGATGGCAGGACCATCACTTCTACTGGTAAACGTCAGCTTCCACTGGATTATCCCACCGCGTACCCATCGGATTCTCCTTATGTTCCTAACATCTATCCCTACGTTGTTAACCCTCCCCCGGAAGGACGCCATAAGGCTTCGGCGGGGGCAGCGCGCCAAGGAACCCAACAATTCGTCCCATCAGTCTCAACTTCCTCTTCAGGAGCACCGCTTCCCTCATCATTAGCGCCAACACCGCCACCACACGATTAAAATTCGACGGAAAACCCTTCGCCTTCGTCGTTTTCTTTATCCACCAAGGTCGTGCGGGCGGAAACGTAATTGCCGGCGGGATAAAATAAATAGCCGGTCAGCGTCTGCCCAGGCTGGATGGTGATGTCGCCTTGCAAGGCTTTGCCTTGTCCTGCTGCTGGAGGAGCCGTCGGAGAGACCCGTCCCCCTCCTGCCGACATCAGGTAGACCTTTTCCGCGGCCAAACCGTACGGTCGTGAGGTCGTGTTGCTAATCACGACCTTCACTGGCAACACGCCGCTAGCAGGGAGGTCCGAACCGAGTTCGATCTGCGACTCAAAGCCGTTGAGACGCGTCATGTTCAGAATCAACCCTTTCTCAGGGCCGGTTTGAGCAGCGTGCTCTTCGTTCATGCGGAGAATGTTGAAGGATTGCAGAAAGATTTGCGGAAACTCATTCGGATGTTCAGATTTCACCATCGAAGGAATCACTACGCCGCTCTTTTCAGGCTCGACCACTGCCCCACTTTCGGTGCAAGTAATTGTCACCTGCCCGTCCTTCGCCCCCTTCTTCGTAGCAGTAATAAAACCAGGCTGACCAAGAGAGGCGGGCTGGAAGGAGGTGATGGTAAAGCCTAGAGTCGTGACGGCTTTGTAAGAAAGCCGATTTGCGTCCTGACAGGATAACGCCTGGACTTCAAGCGTGCGTTTGCGCGGTGGCTGTTGCGTCGTACACCCAGCGACAAGCCCGCAGAGACTGACCGCCATCAATGGCAAAAGATATTTCATGACCAAACCTCTTGATAATTAAGACTCACACGTCTCGGCGTTTACCTTATTTTACATTTCTAGTTCGTCGGCTTCTTTCCAGTGCTCTTCATTGAGTCTCTTGAGAAACTCTTTCAGGTCGCGCAGAGCAGCAATAATCGTCTCTAGCGAATAGTGTGCATTGCGCGGACTCGTCGACGGAATGACAAAAACGTGCGCGCCGCCGAAACGTGCGTCTTGTCGACCGGCGCCGCCGTCTTTCCCACAGCAGATATTGTACCCGGTAAATCCTACAAAACAGACAATCCGCGGACCGTAGTAAGTAATCTTCTCCTCAAGCACCTTAGCGCCACGACGAAATTCCGTCTTTGTCAGCTCGTGAATACCATGAGTGGGCCGCTTGACAATATCAGTCAGGCCCAGTCCCCAGTCCGGCAAGCGAGCGTCATCTTGTGGCCCGAGAATGTCCGGCACCAGTCCAGAAGCAGACAACGCCGGCCAGAAACGATTCTGCTTATGCGCGAAATAATGTCCCACCTGCGCTGAATACAGGCCGGGGTTGAGGCCAATGAAAACAATATCAAGTCCGGGTCGTAGATAGTCTGGCAGCGTTTTCTCCGTCGTAGGGTCCGTACGTTTCTCTTTCTCCTCTTTTCGCATCTTTCTTTCCTTAACAAGTAAGTGTCTGAGTCCTAAATTTTCTCAAATAGTTAGCCAAGAATCGTAGCGTCACCACCTTGAATGAAAAAGGGGGGCGCAAGGCTGGTGCTGTTCGCGATCTTCATCTGGGTGCATAACAAATTCTGGCAAGCATGGAACTTGTTGAGTGCGTGCTTCGACGAGCTCAGCACGAACGGCACTTTCCCACTAACGTAGAGCCTCTTCTCCGTTCGCCCTGAGCCTGTCGAAGGGGGGACGGCCAGGAGTCAACCTGCTCTCCGGGAAGTCGCCAATCACTGATATGCACCCTCTTCATTTGACACGCTTGACTTCAGCAGCCCATACTGCCAAAAGAGCAATGTATTTGCACGTCGTTTTCTGAGAGAGAGGCCAACGGCGCAACGACAGCGAAAAATACCTCATTTTGAGACCAATAGTAAGGAGGAATAGCGGTATGATGACAGAAACCATTACCTATCAGGACGGCGACGTTACCCTGCAAGGGTACTTGGCGTTCGACGACCAGACCACAAGCAAACGGCCAGGCATCCTAGTGATGCCCGAAGCTTTTGGTTTAGGCGATCACGCGAAGCAGCGTGCGAACCGCTTGGCGGCGTTGGGCTACATCGCGTTAGCAGGCGATCCCTATGGCGACGGCTTTCAAGCCAAAGACCTACCCGAAGCTATGAAATACGCAGGTCCCCTTCGTGAGGACCCAGTCAAGTTTCGCAAGCGCGCACGGGCGGCCCTCGATAAGCTGGCCTCGCTCCCGCAAGTCGACGCGAACCGGCTGGCGATGATCGGCTTTTGCATGGGCGGCACCTTCTCTTTGGAACTTGCGCGTGATGGCGCACCGCTGCGAGGCATCGTTTCTTTCCATGGCGGCCTCGACACCAAACTCCCGGCTGAGGCTGGTAAAGTAAAGGCGAAGATTCTGGTGTGTACGGGCGCTGACGATCCGTTCGTTCCACCCGCACAGGTCACCGCATTGGCCGAGGAAATGACCAAGGCTGGTACGGACTGGCAAATTATCAGTTATGGCGGCACAGTGCATAGCTTTACCAATCCGGAAGCGGACAGTACCGGGATTCCAGGGCTAGCCTACAATCAGCAAACGGACACACGATCGTGGAAAGTAATGACCGACTTCTTCAATGAGATCTTTGCCTAGAATAGTCCATCACCGATGAATGCCCATCGTCTCTTCTTTCGCTAGAACGACACGGGCATTCGCCGCACCACCACCCCATTCTTACCGGTCGTCGTAAGAAGCTCGCCTCAATAAAACGTCCGGACATTTCCTCACTCCGTGTGAGCTAATCCTCCCCTCACTCTTTGAGAAAAGGGAATAGGGCGAAGCGCCAGGGGATTTGCTGGAATAGACTGCGTTAATAATGTAGCTTGATTAACGACGTGCAGACCTCTCGCACTCCTTACTGGAGGCGGAGGATTTCACTACGATATGGCGCCTTGCTCCTGCTACACGAGGTGCTTTATGCTGGGGCATAGGAGAAAACCCCGTGAAGCCAGCACGTGTCGCCGACGCTCGTCGTCCTGAGTCAGAACCACCACAAATGGAAATGGACCGCCGCTCAGAGTTCGAGCGTGACCGCGCCCGCATCATTCATTCAGCGGCGTTCCGCCGCTTACAAGGGAAAACGCAGGTCTTTGGCGTCTACGAAGGAGACTTCTTCCGCACCCGCCTTACGCATTCTTTAGAAGTCGCGCAGATTGCGAAAGGCATCGCCCTCAATTTGGGGGCGGACCCAGACCTGGTTGAGGCAATCTGCCTCGCTCATGACCTGGGGCATCCGCCGTTTGGCCATACGGGCGAGCACGTTCTGCACGAATTGATGCGCGACTACGGCGGATTTGAGGGGAACGCGCAAACGTTTCGCATTCTCACCCGGCTGGAACGGAAGCATAGCGCTTACGAAGGACTCAACCTCACATACCAAACATTGGACGGCGTATTGAAATATAAGAGGCGCATTGACGCCACGGCGATTGCTGCTTCTCCAAACGACCCAGTCAAAGGGTTTTACGCAAATGATCAAGACGTGGTTGCCGCAGTTATCCGCGCCACAGGCGTTGGCGACGAACGCAGCTTTGAGTGCCAGATTATGGACGTGGCCGACGATATTGCCTATTCGGTCCATGATCTCGAAGACAGTCTCAAAGCCGGATTAATTACGCTTGCCGATTTTCGCCAGACCCCGCATCCGCGAGTTGTCTACACGGTAAATGAAAAATTGACGTCGTATAGAATCACAGTCAGTGAACAACAGGTTCACTCGGAGTTGCAAGCTATTGCTGACGGTCTGGAAGAACTGACAAAAACGGCTGGCCGAGTAGCGCGAAAGATGTT
>CAZUFQ010000419.1:0-6373 GCA_964618735.1 uncultured Enterobacteriaceae bacterium | reverse complement strand
CGGAAAAATTCTCCTCTTTTTGTATTTTACGACGGTCCTCCTTTTGCGACAGGGCTTCCTCATTATGGCCATCTGCTCGCAGGTACAATTAAGGATGTAGTGCCTCGTTATAAAACAATGAAGGGATATCGTGTACCGAGACGCTTTGGCTGGGACTGCCATGGACTGCCTATTGAGAATGAGATAGAAAAAGCAAAAAACTTATCAGGCGTACGAAACTCTAATTCAGTTATGGTTAACGCCCCGTCCAAATGTAAGGGATCCGGCGGCGCATTAACTCCTGTTGTGCTTATTCATGGCTTTCTAGGAAACCCAAGCTCCTTCGGGGAAATGAAATCTTTTCTCGAGAAAGACGCTGGATATACGGGAAAAGTTTTTGAATATGATTACAGCTCGTTAACCTCTTGTAGCTCTCCTAGTTTCAACATAGAACAAATTGCAGGTGACTTCTGGCGATGGTTAGGAAGCTCTCAGGGTCCTGGTCGAGATAAAAAGGTGGATGTGGTCGCTCATAGTATGGGCGGATTAGTGGTTAGGGCATATATGACAGGAATGGCTCTGGCAGCCGATGGATCGCAGCTTCCGTATGGGAACGAGATTCAACGCCTCATTTTGGCAGGAACGCCTAATTACGGAGTCCTTGCCGGGCAGTGGGCTAGCCTCGCAAAGCTAATTTGTGAATTTAGAGGAGAGGGAGTAGGGGATGGTCTGGTAACACAAGGAAAAGAGATGGCATATGGCTCTCTGTTTCTGTGGAATTTAGATCAGAAATGGCTGGAAAAAAAACCTTTAACACCAAAAAATGTTCTAATCATTGCAGGCACCAATGGAAATACAAGTGGTGATGGGCTAGTTGAAATCGCAAGTGCCGCTCTCCCTGAGGATTTTAAACTACCAAGTGAGAATATTCTCTACGTGCCTTTTCGCCATTGCAGTTTCGAGAATATTTGTGGGGACACAGATCTCCCTGCTCTTGTGAATGTTCAAGAAAATACAAAACAATATACATATATGATTGTTAGAAATTTTCTCCTCTTTGGGAAACCACCCTCTCCAGTGCCATATCAACCTTCCACACAGGCTCTTGATGATAGTCTTTTTTTAATCCGTATAGTCGATAAGGATACAAAACTACCGTCCGCTTCGCTTCCTCCCGTAAAAATCGATTGTTCACCTTTTATTATTTCTCCACTTCCCCCCGTAATTACAAATGAAGCCTCAAATGCCGCGACAGTCACAATACCTGGGATTCAACCAAGCAGTTGGGCATGTAAAGTTATTCTACAGACTACACTTTCGTATGTAGGAGTTTCTTTGAGGCCAAAATTTACATCTGGAATCCCTGTTGTTCGCCTCGTCGAACTTTCACGGAGGCCAGATGTCCCACACTAAAATAGACCCTAGTATTTCTCTACTTGTACAAAATTACTTTATATTAACAACATAGAAATAGATTCTGAGTGACTTTTTCTGTGAGCGTAACCGTAGACCAAAGCGATAGTAATCCTATCAAAAATGACACCAGTAGTATTCTCTTTGGTGTGAATCTTCGGATATCAAATATGATAAAGACAATGTCGTTTAGAGCGACACTCATTAAAAAAGCCATAGAGAAAAAAATTATAGTGTGAGAGTCAATATAGCGAATATCACTAAATGTGAAAAATTCACCCATCCATTTATTACCAATCTTGCTCACGCTAAGCACAGCTAAAATGACTCTTATAAACCCGACATTGATGACGACAATGAGAGAAATATAAAAGGTAAGTTGCCCTAGAAACACAGGATATCGCATGAGACTTTCAGAAAATGACGAAATTAATTTGCTAAATATAGGAAAGTATGTTTCGTCTGTTTTGCTTTCTTGAAAATTATGTATTGTTTGTCGGTGTTTCAATTGTTCCATAACTAAAATATAAATTTAATTTGTAACACTTCGGATTAATTCAAAGATACTATTTACTTCTAATTGTATTGATAGATATTTACTTTGTATTATACCAACAGGACGCGAGTTGGCAAAGCAGTTTCTATTTTGGCTCAAAACGAGCAAGACACAGCCCTTTTCGTGGAGGGCTATCATACGTCGCGAAATAGATGTTGTACGAACTGCATTTTAGTCTTTAAAATCAACGAATTTCTCCACTTCCCCATTTCTATATCTTTAACTGATTGGAGATCACCTTTAACAGATTTATTTTCGGTATGATTTTCCGGACGCACAAACAGTTGTTTTTATTGAGATGAATTTTCGTTTGAAAAAGTGGTATTAACCGGACGACACCGTCTACTTGAGCATGTCCCATTGCTCGTCTACTTACTCTCTAGTATTTCTCTGTTCTGTCTCAAAAATGGGCGTTGTTGCACGAATAGGCAGGATAGCGAGCATTTGCTAAAGCAGGCGTATGAAGCACAATAGGAAATACCGGATGCGCAATTGGGCGGAGTATGACGCAGCGCTGGTGAATCGTGGGAATCTCACCGTGTGAGTCGAGGAAGAAGCACTGCAAGCGTGGCAGTACTCCGGCCCCCAACAGCGGGCATAGGCACTAAGCCTACGCCCGGCACCCTCGGCACCCTGACGTTTACCAACTACTTTTGCAAGAAATCTAGGCTCTTCCGCTGTGAGCGACACTTGATGAAGGCTGCCCATAATCGGGTGCTCCGAGAGCGGGCGCTCATGATACGGCGGGATGCGGCCGGCCTCCACAAGCTGCGTAACGATAAAAAACGGTGATCAGCAGGACTAACCTAGCTCTCACTTTCCCAAACAACTTGACAAACCCGTCCAATTGCTGCATTTCATCTGGGGGGTGTTATAGTCGTGCCTTCTGCATGGGACGTTTTCAAGGAATCACTTAAACAGTTGCCAGAAGTAATGAAATGGGCTCTGGCAGTTGCTGGTATCGTTGCTCTCATAGCAATAATACGGGGAATGATTGCCGATCCCAGGATCGCTGTGTATGGACCGGTTATCATGCTTGTGCTGATGGCTGTTCTGGTCATCTTCTCCAAGATCCAGTCAACTCCGGACTCCGCTTTCTATGCACCCGTTCTAGTGTTTATGTGGACCGCTTTAGTTCTGATCCTTTTGACAGCAACTCTATTGTTTACGTCGGCCTTCTTTCAGTGGCCGATCAATTTCACTTCTGGAGAAGGACTCATTCGTGACGGTGCAGTGTACACACCCACCGTTGGTGACAAGAGAGTGTGGGACCTCCAGGAGCAAGTAAACGCTCTCCGAGGCTCATGGGAAACCGTAGCTCAATACGGGGACGTCAAGAGGATTGAAGTTCTCGAACGAGCCACGAAGTTGGCCAATGCCCTCCTGGCCGTCGATGACGCTTCGCTTGGCCCCTCTGGGCATGTTATAAAGCGTGAGTTCTCCTGCTACGCATTGATCATGGTGGCATCGTCTGAAAACGACGTTAAGAGGAAGGAACAATTCGCTGAGCGCGCCATAGCCCAATGTGAGAGTGCAGTTAGTGCTCTGACGTCCATACGCTCCGCAAAGAATCCGGACGCCAATCTGAAGTACACGGCTGCCTGGATCCGAGACACAGACGAAGAACCTTTTACTAACTACTTACTAGCAATGGCGACCTGTCTTAAGGGTGGTGCCACAGGGGACCGTGCGAAAAAGCTTGAGGCGATGGATATTCTCGAACGTGTTCCGAGCTTCTACCTTAACAAATATCCTCCAGATCGCGACTACACGCTTAAGGTATGCAGTGAAGAGAAGAAGGAGATTACACATGGATAGTATTAGAGTGTGGATGAGCGTCGTATTGTTGTTCTTTATCAGCGCTTCTAGCGCGTCTGCGCAGAAGGGGCCCGAGGGCGACGGTCACGTTATTCCTCCAGCGGACCCGACTGAGCAGGTTGTTAGTGTTAGCCTCGCCAGCCGCCCGGGGAGAATGAGCGCCTATGTCCCAGGCAGACTTGACGAGAGCGTTTGGGATCTGCAGTCGCGCGTCAAGGATGTTCGTCAGCAGTGGCTCGCCGCGAGTGACCAGGACAATGCCAAGAGGAAGTCTATCCACGATTCCGCTCTGGGCTATGTTGAGGCGCTTGTCAAAATACCAAACAACGCCCTTGGATTGGGAGCATTGATCGTAAGAGATGAGTATGCATGCTTTGGGTTGATCATTGCGGCTGCGAACAGTAATTCTTTGCAGACGCAAAGGACTCTCGGACGGCGGGCTGAAGCTCTATGCGTGAGCGCAGCAACACATCTCGACGTTGCTAACGAACTGGCGTCGAATGACAGCAGTGCGAGAGCTGTGTTTGAGTGGTCACGCTCCAGTGACGAGCAACCTCGGGTCGCCTATCTGTCGGCGATGTCGTCATGCCTTCAGTCGACAAACGCAAGCAACGATTTGCGACGGCAGGCTGCTCGCCGAACAATACAATCAATTCCGGAATACTATCTCACTCGCTATCCGCCGGTCATCGATGTCGTCTTGAAACGCTGCGTTGCTCCTTAGTTATTTTCCACCGCCAATGGCAGCTCGCTTACCCAACAAGAGCTCTACAGCCAAACCGGAGCAGCTTTTCACTGTGGTCGGGTTAGTTATTTTGCATACAGGCTTAATTGTCACGAGGGAACGCTGACTCTTATAGGATTTTGATAAGTTTATATTCCAAAAAGTTTCGGCTGAGCATATCCTCGCGACTCGTCATAATCTTCCGCTTCCGTGAACGTCTGATACTGGAGTGGTATGGACCTCGCCTCATAGGTTTATAATAAGTAGTCACGATAGTAGAGCAGCCTTCAGTGTCTGGAAATTCAACAAAAATGGACACTGACGTGTACTCTTCTCTATTCCTGTAGGCAATGAAACCAGGTCATACATTAGTTATGTGTGCGACCTGTATTTAGTCTTTTAAATAGCCTAGTTTATCTCCTTCCTATCTATCCTTAGAAGCTGGCCCAGAGCAATTTTTCACAGATTATTTTCAGGCTACTTTGCTTGACGACTTGGCGCTTGCAGCGCCGTCCGCTGAAAGCGTGGGTTAGGCGGGGACTGGAAGAATTACTTGAGCGCATCTCCAACAATTGCCTTCCAAGCCTCAATGTGTTTCGGGGCAGTAATCTCAACAATGCCCGTCTCGCGATACCTAACAAGGAACCGATCGCGCATCTCAGGGTTCTGCTCCAAGTCGCGCCGGTAACAGGCGAACTGTACGAAGAGATCGGCGCAGAGTGTGGTTGCGTTCAGAACCAGGTTGGGCACGCCGTCGATACTCTTGATCGAGAGATGCGACTCAGCCCTCCATGAGATTGCCAAACGAACCATCTTCCCGTCGATGCGAAGATCCGCAGTGTTGTAGCGATGCACCAGTCCGTTCCGGAGGACGTCGTACACGGTCTTGGCGACTTCCTGGAGGGGTCCAGGAGGGAGCAGCCGCGAGAACACGAGGGCTCCTTCGCCACTGCCGTATCGATAGCGGGCCAGTGTTTCGCAAGCGCATGCAGCCAA
Source organism: uncultured Enterobacteriaceae bacterium (assembly GCA_964618735.1). GTDB lineage: Bacteria > Desulfobacterota > Binatia > Bin18 > Bin18 > SYOC01. Next base: position 887 of record CAZUFQ010000419.1, on the reverse strand, counting down.
TCCAGCGACCGCAAAGTTGCTGCCAGGGTTGAGGGTCAGCATCTGCCTCAGATCGTGTTCAATGAAACCGAATACACGATCAACTTTGGGCTTGATGTTCGCGAACGATACCGCCATAACGCTCTCCATTGGGCGACATACTTACATCTTGCTACGTAGCTTAGTTTGAGCCCAAGTATTTAGTATCTGATTTTCTTTTTCGTTGAGAGGAATAGTCGCATTTGCTAAATTAAAGAATTCTATTCCCGTGAAGTGCCAATTAGCGGAAGAGATAAAGCCCGAGGGCTTCCTAAATCTCCCGTTTCGAAACCCAACTTGGATGGCCCGTTTAGTTGCGACGGCATCTGCGCCGCGGAAATTTCGTCCAACAATTAGAATTGTCGGCGCGTGATCGACTAAAGACAGTTGTTTTTCATTGTTAACTTTCGCATTTATTTTTCTTACAACTTGCTCGACTGGTAGCTGAAAGGAACGCGTTCCACTCTCTATCATTTGAGTCGGTCGTTTGAATAGTTCTTCTGAAGTGTATGTAATCTCTGTGTAAATCAATCGCCTATCGAGGTCTAAAGTGGCGTCAACTGTGCTCCCGCCACTTCCAACTGGTATTTCTATATCGGTGAGAACACCTTCAGTAGCAAAAAATCCAAGGAAAAGCACTTTTCTCGCCTCTTTCTATGCCCGCGCCCGGAGCCACTCGACGATCCGCGGCCAGAGCTTCTCGCGCGACGAGCCGCCGACGACGACGCCTATGTGCCCGCCCGGGACGACGAGGAACTCCTTGTCCTTCCCGCCGACGAGGTTCACGAGCGCCTTGGCGCTCGCCTTCGTCGTGACCTGGTCCTCCTCGCCCGCGATGCAGAAGAGCGGGCACTCTACCTTCGCCACTC
>CAZUFQ010000418.1:0-6374 GCA_964618735.1 uncultured Enterobacteriaceae bacterium | reverse complement strand
CTAGAGCGCTTGCCTCACATGCAAGAGGTCCGGTGTTCAAGTCACCGTGCGACCATTGAGAAGCCCGCTTATAGCGGGCTTTTTTACTTTCAGCACCCACCAAACGCACAGTGAAGTTTCTTTTGACACCTCTGCTCTCACAGTGCGAGAGATTCTTTCAGCAAAAAAAATGAAGCTGTTTTGCGCCAAACAAAAAAACATGCTAAAAGTGAAAATACATTCCGCAGCACCGTTACAAGCAAAACGCCGCAGGCTGTGCGTATAAGGAGGGGCATGGAGCATGGCAGACAAAAATTTCGGTCGCATTATTGAGGACCGGCGGCATCAACTAAATCTCACCCAGGAGATGATCGCCAAAAAGGTAGGCGTGAAGGCCAATTATATTGGCTACCTGGAACGAGGGATGCGCCACCCCAGTCAAAAAGTCGTGGAACGTCTTTCCGGCGCTCTCAAGCTGGATTCGCAAGAACTCTATCTGATGGCGAACCCGCGCGTGCGCTCGTTGCTGGGCAAAGGAAAAGTGGCTGCTCCAGCAGGATCCTCGCTATGGCAGAGGTTTTTGCAAGATAAAGCGCTGCAGCAAAAGCAAGGACTTTCTAGCCAGGAACAAGAGGCTTTAGCGCAACTTAGTCAAGCAGAAAAAGCCGAGACAATGGCGAGCGTCGTTAAGATTGTCAAAGCGCTCAGGAAAGGCTTTGGCGCTTAACTCAATCGGCGCCAGCGTCGACACACACAGCGTTATTGCCGATTTTGCGCGTCCAGCCGGTTTTCCGTCAGAGTTTGCCCTCGACCTAGCTGCGGTCGAGGAAGGCGTTGAAGGTTTCTAAACTTGTCGGTCCCTGACTTTGTTGTATATCGACATCGGAAGAAGAAGAGAGAGTTTGCCTGCCCCTAGCCTGCGCGCCTTTCAGCGCGTTCGCACTGCACCCCGTTAGGTAAAGAGCTACCCCACCCAGTATAACCAATAGCATTCTATGCACTCGTATTTTCACCTTTTCTACCTTACGTGCTGATTGCTAAATACTCAACAGCGGCTCCGTTGACCTACGCTTGTTCTTGGCTTTGGGTTTCATACTTTTCATGCTAGCGTAGCCGTCATGCTGCGAAAACTTTTCCGTCTCTCGCTCTTTTTGGTAGTGGTTCAACGTCAGCTACTCTTCCCTTTTTCTGTGCATGCGGACCAATCCGAAATCGATCTTGGTCGCAAATTTTCCCTCGTCGCTCGAACGCAGTTCCCACTCGTTCGTGATCCAGTTGTCCAGCAGTATATTAACAGCATAGGGCGACGCATTATCGCGCGTCTTGAACAGCAAGAATTTCCCTACCAATTTGCAGTCGTACAAGATCGAAATCTCAACGCCTTTTCAGTTCCGGGCGGCTATATCTACCTCCATTCGGGGCTCATCTTACGTGTTGATTCTGAAGATGAATTAGCGGGAGTCTTAGGTCACGAAATCGCCCACGTCCAAGGGCATCACATATTGCGCCAAGAGCAAGACACCAAGCTGCTTTCGTACGCCGGGCTCGCGGCTATGGCGCTCTCTATTATCAACCCCGTACTCGCAGCTGGCGCTTCCTCGGCGGCAGGCGCGGTGCAGATGAAATATCTGCGTCAGCTTGAAGAAGAAGCGGATTATCGCGGCTTACAAAACATGCGTCAGGCAGGGTTTGATCCCCATGGCATGACCCGGTTTTTAAAAAAAATGAGCGAAGAAGAACGCCTAAACCCGACGAACGTCCCTCCCTATTTTCAATCGCATCCGATGTCCCAAAATCGCCTCAATTATATCGAAAGCATTGTCAGCTCGATACCGTGGAATCGGACTGCGCCAGTGAATCCTTTTGTACTGAGACATGTCCAAGCAATCCTGCGCGCCGTTGAAGACCCAGGCGCGAAATTAGTTGCCGAGTATCAACGTCAAGTGACCGAAACTCCCAACGACCCACAAGCCCTCGCCTTACTCGGAGTGATCCAGTTACGTCTCAATGATCTTGAACACGCCAAACAGACGCTAGAGCAAGCCAGCGCTAAAGGGCTGCGGCTCGATGATGAGCTCGGCGCAGTGTATCTTCGACTTGGACAGCGGGACCAGGCGCGGCAAGCGTTTGCTGGTCTCAGTGAAATCGATCCCACATACGCCGACGCCCACAGTCAACTCTGTAAAATATTTTGGCAAGAGGGAGACCTTGACCGCGCAACCAAAGAGTGCCAGACGGCTATCGCGCTCGATCCCCAACTAGACGAGCCGTACATAACCTTCGCGCAGATTCGCCAACAACAGGGCAAAGCTGGTGAAGGGCGTCTCTTCTTAGCACAGGCCATGGAACTGCAAGGACGCCCAGAAGCCGCACTCGCACAGTATCAGCTTGCGGCGACGGTGCTGGGGCCAGCACATCCCAAGGCGGAAGAAATAAAAAAGAAAACCGAAGAATTAGAGACGCTCGTGAGCGAATTGGGCAAGCGGCGTTAGTGTCGCATTGCCTGGCGTCGCCCAACTCAAGACCGCGACGGCAGTCGCACTACACCTTTGGCGCGCACAGACTGCTCGCCATCTTGGTTCACCGCCGTCTGCGTGATTTCAACGTAATGTTCCCCGCCTTCCTGGAAAATTCGCGTGACTTCACCATTAATATACAACGTGTCGCCCACCGGATTATGACGCCGAATCTCTGCGGACAGATGACGTAAGAATCCAGCATCGCCCATCCAATTGGTCAGGTGATGCGACATCCACGACGTGCGTTCCGGTCCGTAGTCGTACGCAGCCGGCGTGCCAACTTGTATGGCTAGATCATCTTCCCAATGCACGCGCTCCGGTACGTCGGGAATGCCAAAGCGATTCGGAATCCCCAAACCAGCATGCTTCTTGAGCTGTTTCCAAGCCAGTTTATTCGCTCGGATATAGAGTCCGCCCCACCCTTGCGCGAAAGCAATGAAGCCCGTGGCCGTCATGGGTCCTTTCACCATCGTGGACAGTTTTTCTCCGACTGTGACATCTTCGATATAGCGGGGCACCGCACCGCGCACCTCTTCATTTTCGTAAAGAGCAAAAATCTTGGCCAAATCATCCCGCGAATAGGACACCGGCGCTTTTTGCTTCACTTCAGCGTATTTTGTGCCGCGTTCACGCGCAGTGTCACGCTCGGTGCGAAAGCACCAACTATCACCTTCCGCAACCAATTCGTTTCTCTGATTGTAAAAATCAACATGATAAATTTGCTGAATGGCCAATCCAGCAAAGCGCGTCTCATGCTTGACAAGATCTTTCAGCCACGCCTTGGTTGTGAACTCATCGCCGCGCAGCATGGGTTTATGCCACGTGAGATTCGCCCCCGCCCACATGGCGTGCACGCCCGGCAACCCTCCCACGTAACCGCTTAGGATGCGATTGAGCGGAAAAAGAAACGAGGGCGGCGCGACGAGACAACCATACGAGGTCTTCGCTGCGTAGTTAGGATCGCACCAAAGCGGATTGTCATCGCCAATGCCGTGCGCATAATGACGGATGTTGTCCCGTGTCGCTTCGTAACACCACGGTTCGAGCGAATCTTCAATCGGCGCGCCGATGAGCTTCCGCAGCGCATCTAACCCTTCTTCTGTGATTAACGAAAAACGCTGTTGAGTTTCTGCCATATCTGCTCCTGTCTGACCCTACGCTTCTTGCCGCATGAGAGTGCGTAATGCATATACCGCTTCGCCCTTATCTCTGGCAACTACGGGGTTCGCAGGTAATAGGGGAAGCGAGGACCACACACACTGACAACCACGGCGCGTCATGCGCACGAACAGAGCAGAGGACAAGCAAACGGACGTTCACACCTACCGCTCCAAGCACGTCAATGTCATAGGGTTTGTTAGTCAGGCAGGCCCAAAGTTTTCCGCCCTTCAGGACTAATTCGCTCTGGAGTCCAGGGCGGCTCCCACACGACTTCAACTGTTGCCTCGCTCACCCCGGGGAGGGAAAGAATCTTCTCTTGTGCGTCACGGGAGATATAACCGCCCATTCCACATCCCTGTGTCGTCAACGTCATAGTCACATTGACTCGATCATTGTCGATTTGCACGCCATAGATAAGGCCAAGATCAACAATGTTAAGCGGAATCTCTGGATCGTGGCAAGTACGAAGCACGGTGTAAATCAGCTCTTCATTGAGGAATTGCGCATGCCCAAAGGTCGGCTTTGACTGAGCTTCCTCACTACTTGTCACTGTAACTGTATTGGTTGCTGCACGTGCAGGCGGCGGAGTGGGCGCCGGAGCAGCCGGTTGTGGTTTTTTCCACCAGAAACTGAGGCGTTGAAAAAGCGACGGCATAAAATCCTTCAACAAGCGGTCATGTTCAACAGCCTGCTTCTCCTAGATCTTCATCATGAAAGTTGATGGGAGTCGCGACCGGAACTGAGGCGTCTCCATAAATGTCGAAAAAAGCGTCGATGCTCGCCAACAATTGGGCGCGGATTTGTTCTCGCGTCCCCTCAATCAAGTGAAGCGTCACCCGGTTCTCGCTCCCGTCTTGCTGAAGGGTTTGTCCATCCTTCATCTGTGCAACGGTTCCTGCCGGATACAGACGCAATCCATACACGAGAGAGAATTGTTTTTCTTTGCGTTTCCCGCCAGAAATCGCTCTGAGCTTTGCCATGGTGCGCTCCTTCGTTGTCCGAGGAATATAGACTCATAGAGTCTGCGTCGTCAATTGGCTTCGCACCTCCGGCTCATGTTTACTGTAACACCAACGAAGTAAGAGTCGCCCGACAAGGACGGTTCCCTTTATCAGGTTTGATCCAGAGTCGTACATGCGTGACCTCGCGTGCGGGCAACGCCCACTCTTCGCGCTCAAAAGTCGCACCTGCCGGACTAAACGTATACTCCTGACGGCGCAGCTCATCGTACGTTTGTCCGCCATCTTCGGACACGGACAATTGTAGTTCCTGCGTGCGTTCGACTTCCCTCTCCTCGATTTCCAGCACGATACGCTGAATGGTTTGTGGAGCATCGAAAGCAACGGTCAGTGTTTGCTCGCCGGGCTCCGCAGCGACCCAACAGCTTCCTCCAGAGCCGCGTCGATCGTCGAAGACGTTCTCAACCGGAAAGGTCGGGGTTTCGGACGTCACGAACACAGTGGCGAGATCTGCAATGTCCAGTTCTTGAGAGCCAAATATTGGGACAGTGGGAGATGTCGAGCGAATAATTTGTTTGCGCACCTTTCCTCCTTATTCTGTTCTTCTCGTTGCTCTGATCGATTGTCACAGATTGTTTGCTTCCATTTGAGCTTTTACAAAATCGGCGGGACTAAGACCCCGCCGCTCACTGATTCTTCCTCATGATCATTGCTTCTATTTCTCGCATTAATCCTCATGCGAATGCTTGAAGTCATGGCGGAGTTCCCGCTTTTCTTCCTTGAGTTCCCGCTTATCATGGCCGAGCTGCGCCCGATCTTGTTCCAACTTATCTCGAGCCTGCTCTGCCTCTTCTTGATCATGCCGGTAGGCTCTTACATCTCCTTCCTGCATATCTTGGCGCATTTCGCCGCGTTCTTCTTGAATTTTATCCCGGTCGTTCTCTATGGCTTCCCGTCCGCGGTTGATTTCTCCCCGTTCTTCTTGGATCTCTCCCCGATCTTGCTGGACTTGATTATTATCCCACTTGTCGTCGTGGTCTGCATTGGCTGTGCTCCATATCGGAAACGCTAACGCCAACGCGCTTAGCGCACTGGTTACTATCGTGGCTGTACGTCGAGATCTGTTTCGCATACGCTCTCCTTTCCTATTTTCTTCTGTAGAGCGCAAACATCATGCCGGCATCTGGTCGAACAGAAAGAAGGAATTTGTCTCACTGATTTTTGCAGGGTTCCTCGGGCATTTCGTATGAACGAAGGGAAGAAGATGTAAATGTCGCTTCAGTGGGCTCTCTTTTTTCTTATTGGTTTGCTCCAGAACTGAGAAAAATTCCACACGAGCTGTTGCGAAATTGTGACAAGAGCCTCTCTCGAAACTTGCCATGAAAGAGGGAAGATTACAGCTGTTCTAACCTCTTGTGCCAACAAACGACCAATCTCTTGCTCTTTGATAGTGAGGACAATCTAAAAGTACACAGTCGAACTATACAGCGCCTGCGAAGAGTTCCCCTGTTAGCAAACCCCATAAAATCTGTAAACAAATCCAAAAAAGAAAGGCTCCTGGGTTTTATGCCGCGCATAGAGTCCTCGGCATAACACTCCGGGGCCCACCGTCTTGGTAGCAGTCTCGACCGCTCAGCACAGAACCATCAACCCGCGCACACACTCATTACCTCGCTTCCGGTAATGAGCAACAGATCATATTCACGAACTCCGCAATTGGCAAGTACAGAAATTGCGCATAACTGCCTTGGAGTCA
>CAZUFQ010000417.1:0-6382 GCA_964618735.1 uncultured Enterobacteriaceae bacterium | reverse complement strand
CCCAGTGTCAAGTTTCGCAAAGAGATAGCCAACCCCACTCGTATCGACAACGTCAACCCAAGTCGCCACAATTGCCCCAGCGCGCACCACCAAGAACGTGCCGGGCTCGACCTCTAGATGCACCGCGCGACCGTCGCGCTTGCGAAAAGCTTCCAGCTCCCGACGCACATGCGATCCAACATCTTGCAGGTCGGTTGAGGGCTCGTCCGGCATACGGCCAACTTTGAATCCGCCGCCGAGGTTAATTACTGTCACGTTCGGGAGTTCACCCGCGATATCAAGCGACATGCGAGTAACGCGTTTCCAGACTTCTGGGTCGCTGCCAGAGCCAATGTGAGTATGCAGCCGCGCGATCCGCACGCCACAGTGCGCAGCGATCTTTTTCACTTCGTCTAAATAGGCATGCCAGATGCCAAAGCTTGAGGCTGGCCCGCCGGTGTTCGTGCGTTTTGTCGAACCACTGCCGAGTCCAGGGTTGATGCGGACAGAGACGCTGCCGCCAGGAGCAATCTTGCCAAACTGCTCAAGTTGATACAGTGAACACGCGTTATAGAGCACCCCGCGCTCGACAAACTCGGCGAGTCGGCGTGAAGGCATCTGTGAGGTCAGCTGGATGTGCTCAGGTGCGAAACCGGCGCGCAAGGCGCGCTCAACCTCGAAATCGCTCGATGCATCGATGTGGAGTCCAAGATTGAGAAAAGTAGATAAGACCCCCAAACTTGGATTCGCCTTCATGGCGTAGCGCAAGGTGAATCCATAGGGCGCAGGAAACGCTAGGGCTCGTTGCGCTGCGGCTTCGAGGATGCTGCGAGCATACACATAACAGGGCGTACCGAAGCGTTCGCGCACTTCCTCCGCTTGCTCAGTCGTTAAAAACAGGGTGCGGCCTAGAGCCGGCAGGGTGGTCATTCACTCTCCTCCTCATAGTGGAGCTTTTATTCGGGGCAGCATACACATTCCCGCGGCGTCGAGGAAGACCAACAGTGGAGGCTTAGTCAGTAGTTCGCCTTTTTCTTTTACGCCACCACACCCGCTGCTCGCAGCTCTTCAAGCTGTCCGGCTGAAACGCCCAATTCGCTTAACACCGCATCGGTATGTTCACCCAGCTTCGGCGAGGGAATACGCAACGGTTCAGGAGAAGTCACGTCAAAGCGCGCTGCTGGTCGCGGCTGCCGCACTCGGCCCACGTGCGGGTGATCCGCCTCAAAAATCAGCTTGTTCGCAGCAATTTGTGGATCAGTCAAAAGGTCTTCTCGGGTCAGCACTGGCGCGCACGGCACTTGTTCCGCATCAAGCCGCGCTAACCATTCGGCGGAGGTTTTCGTTTTCAGGACTTCCGCGGTGAGCTCAAGCCGCGCGTCCGCATATTTCACTCGACCAGGCACGGTTTTGAAGCGAGGGTCTTCCAGCCACTCGGGTTTTTCCAGCTCACGCGTCAAGCCGAGCCATTCTGCATCCGACACCACACCGACGGTGATATAACCATCCAATGTTTCAAAGACGAGATCGCGCGAAGCTGGACGAGTAATAACTTCTTTATTCGTGACAAATGTATGCAGCGCCATGGCTTCGGGCCACAAGAACGAGACCACGGCGTCCAGCATGGCGAGACGCACATGCTGTCCTTGTCCTGTCCGTTCACGCGCCAGCAGCGCCGCGGTCATCGCCTGTGCGGCAGTCATCGCGGTGACTTTGTCGGGGATGATGAGCCGCATCATATTGGGGCGACCGGTTTTGGCGTCTCCCTGAATCGAAGCGAGACCAGACAAGGCTTGGATAACAGGATCGTAAACGCGTTTATGCGTGTATGGTCCTTTCTCGCCAAAGCCGCTGATAGAGACGTAGACCAGATTCGCTTTAACTTCTCGGAGCGCCGCTTCACCGATTCCCATCTGCTCAGCCACGCCAGGACGGAAGTTTTGTACAAAGAGATCCGCGCTCGCCGCCAATTGTTTGAGCAGGGCGAGGCCGCGTGGTTCTTTCAGATTGAGCACCACAGAGCGTTTATTCCTGTTGACAACAGTAAACGTCGGCGACATGCGGCGCTGTCCGCCGCCCAGCGCGCGCGTCAGGTCCCCAACGCCTGGCGGTTCGACTTTAATGACATCAGCGCCTTGGTCGGCCAGCAGCCCCGTCGCCATAGGTCCGGAGATCATTTGCGTCACATCGATAATGCGAAAGCCAGCAAGTGGTCCAGGCATGCTCTGCCTCCTCTTTTGTTCCTGACAGCTGTGGACGTGTCGCACGAGATTCTAGGAGAGCTTTCCTGGTCTCGCAATGTCGGTGCTGATTTGCAACGAAGAAGGGACGAGGGAGTGTTGACAATTTATGCACTTCCGAGACAATCCTTTATTAATCTTCAGAGGAAATCGAGCATGCCGGAGGCAATATGGCAAGAAAGCAACTGTTCGAGTTTGAGGATTTACCCTGGTTCCCTCGGCTTATCCGCGCCTATATGCAAGATCACCTCGCCTTCATGGGCGACATCTCAGGAACGGCGTATCAAGCCTTCTCTACAAAATTGAAAGAGGCGATGGTTTCGCTTGGGCAGACAGAACTCTTGGATTTATGTTCTGGCGGCGGTGGTCCGGTGCGAACGATCTTGCGACTCTTGCGTGAGCAAGGGCTTGATGCGCGAGCGCAGCTCAGTGATCTGTTTCCGAATGTGGAGGCCTACCGGCATCTGGCAAAAGTCACTGATGGAGCGATCCAAGGCGTTGAATCGCCGGTTGACGCCACGAACGTGCCAGCTGAGCTCAATGGTTTTCGTCTCATTGCGAACGGGTTTCATCATCTTCCTCCAGCGGCGGCGGAAAAAGTACTCGCCGACGCTGTCACGAAACGACGGGGCATTGCTGTGGTGGAACTGGTGAACCGTTCACCATTCTCTTTTGTGGGTGTGGGGGTAGGCGTCACGCTGATTTTTTTTGTGACACCATTTATCAAGCCGTTTCGTTTCTCGCGGCTCTTTTTGACCTATATTGTGCCGCTCGTGCCGCTCTTTGCCTTGTGGGATGGGTTTGCCTCCTGTCTGCGCGCCTACTCGCCGGCAGAACTCAACGCTCTGGTTTCACGATTGGACGCCAAGACGTATGCGTGGGATATCGGCGAATTACACTTTACTCCTGGGGTGGCGACCTATGTGATTGGTACGCCGAAGAAGGGGTGAGGATAACTGCCGCCTGAACATACTTTACTGCGCCAACGCAGCAATGCACTCCTCGCGAATCTTCCAGATCTCCTCGAAGCGACGACCGCTGGCGACAACGGAGCGAGCCGCCCACTCGCGTAAGAAGCGCTGGTGCGTATGTACTTTGTAGTCACCGATTTGCTCAGGAAGAATAGGCTCTTCAAAGAGAAAGGCCGCGATCGGTGCGGTCGGCTCCAGGCCTGAACGAGTGACGTCAATGCGGGCCCCATTGTAAGTCAAATAACAATGGGCTTCAGGAATGAAAGACAGATTGTACCTGTCAAGCACTTTTCCTACGCCAGGCGTGTTGCGCTCGTGCATTTCATAAATGCCAAGAGTCAAAAAGACCGGGAGATTTTGTTCTATGGCCAACGCAGCGAGGAGGGCGTGTTTGGTGCTACAGGTTCCTCGCTTCTCAGCAAGCACCAGTCTGTAATTGGCGCGATCAGTATTGCGTCCGTAGGGCAGCTGATGCACATAGCGACCTGCAGTTTGGTAGCCGGCGACGCCCTGCGCGAGAAAAGCAGCAGATGCCTCCCCCACATTTTTGAGGACGGCGTCAGGAAGTGTAGTCCAGGATTTCACAAGATCCTCTTCAAAGCCGTGCTCGTTATAGTGCAGCAAGCGCGTTCTGATAAGCGACCGGCAAACCAGCGCGAGCCGAGACCTGCACCTGGAGATCGCGCAGGAGTCCATCCTGTAGACCGTAGATCCAACCATGAACCGTGAGGTCTTGTCCACGCTCCCACGCCTGCTGCACGACCGTGGTTTGCGCCACGTTGCACACTTGTTCGATCACGTTCAGCTCGCAGAGTTTACTGTGCCGTTGCGCCTCTTCCGTTCGCTCGAACAAAAGCATGGTATGCTTCTCAACCATGTCTTGGACGTGACGCAGCCAGTTGTCAATCAGTCCAAGTTTTGTATTTTGGAGTGCGGCCAGCACGCCGCCGCAGCCGTAGTGCCCACAGACGATTACATGTTTCACTTTAAGCACGTCGATAGCGTATTGCAGCACGGAAAGACAATTGAGGTCGGTGTGGACAACCACATTGGCGACATTACGATGAACAAAAAGCTCGCCTGGTAACAACCCCACAATTTGATTTGCAGGAACACGACTGTCGGAGCAGCCGATCCATAAGTACTCCGGTGACTGTTGGTGGGAGAGACGCCGAAAAAATTCTGGATCATCGGCCACCATCGTTTGCGCCCACTCCCGGTTGTTCTCAAGGAGATTGTCGAGTGTTTTCATGACAGCCTCTTCTCCACCAATTCCCAGGCTGCGTTTGCCAACTCGCGGCAGCGATCGCGACGCAGTAGCGCCTCAGGCGAAGCGGCGTTGCCGTCCAAGCCGCGTTTGTACACACCTTGTGAGATCGCCGCAAGACGGAACAGGGAAAGGACCAGGTTGAACGTCCAGTGGGGAATTGTTGTCCGTCCCATCTGGTCGCGATAGCGCGCTACATATTCATCTTCTGACGGAATGCCGTACGTCGCATAGTCCAGGTTCGAGATGTCGCCCCGTATGGAATCATTCACGTGATACGCGATGCAACTGTAGGCGAGGTCTGATAAGGGAGCGCCTAAGGTGCTCAGCTCCCAGTCCACCAGCGCCAGCACCCGCGGCTCAGTCGGATGAAAAATCATATTCTCCAGACGAAAGTCACCATGCGCGATCGTCGTCTCTTCGTCGGCTGGGATATGCTCAGGCAGCCATTTCATCAGATTGTCCATGGCGGATAGGGCGTCCGTTTTGCTTGCTTCATACTGCTGAGACCAACGCGAGACTTGGCGGCTGAGATAGCCGCCAATGCGCCCATAATCTTCCAGACCAACCGCGCGGAAATCGACTTTATGCAATTTCGCCAACGTGTCGGCCATCGCAAAGTAGACTGCCCGTCGTTCCTCAGGAGCAAGACTCGGTAGTGTTTGATTACGGAACACTCGCCCGTCAACGAAGCTCATGATGTAGAAATCCGTGCCGACCACGGCTGGGTCCTGGCACAGCACGTAAGGACGCGCGACGGGCACTTCAGTATTCCACAACGCAGAGATGACGCGAAACTCACGGTCTACGGCATGGGCAGACGGCAGTAATTTCCCCGGAGGCTTCTTGCGCATGACATATTTTTGCCCCGCACCATCAGTGAGAATGAACGTCGGATTCGACATGCCGCCTTGCGTCTGCTCAACCTTGAGGGGCGCAGTGAATCCGTCAACATGAGCAAGCAAATAGCGTTGGAGGTTATCTTCCGGAAAGCGATGCTGCTCAAGTACGGGCGCGGCGTCTTTCGTCAACGAAAGAGCTGGTGAGGTAGTCATGATCATCCCCCTCCAAGAATCTGCGTCTCTCTTTGTCGTCCCAGCGACACGAGGTGTAATTGATTGTCGCGCACCTCGAGCACGGTGCACGAACCGTGATCAGGTTCGCAGCAAATCAGGCGCGCATCCCCCGTTGCCATGCCGACGGCGATATTAATGGCGATGAAATGCGTGGTCACTACTGTTGACGTGTTAAATCCCATGAGCGTCGCGATGAGTTGGTTGCGCCAGCGTTGTTGCGCTTCAGGTAGATCGCTCCACCGTTCACGCATCACTGCACGCAGCCACGCCGAGCGAGCCTGTGGATCCGACATCGGCGTGGGAATCTCCGAAACCGCCGGTTCGATCAGAGCCGAGACTTTCCACAAGGATTCAAAAGGAATCGCAGTATCACGCGCACGCCGAAGCGGGCTTGTCACCAATGATAGCGGCCCAAGTGGCGCCAGTTCTCGTGCGACAGCCTCCGCTTGTGAACGTCCTATCTCATCGAGTCCAGGATCCATGGCTTCAGCAAAGCCTGCGCTCGGACGTCCGTGACGAATCAAATAGAGCGTGACCGGTTGGTTCATGCTCCTGGCCTTAGCATAGCAGGACGCAAAACGTAAGGCGCTAAGGTGAACAGCGCATGCAGAATCAGGCTAAGATGCGGCACTCATCAAGATCTGAATTTGGGTGAAGCTCCCCGTTAGCCGCAATAGAGTGCGCCACTGCTGGCTTGCCCAGCAGGGCCTATAGCGGTTTTCATTTGGGTTGGTTGCCCTTATCAGATTCCCCTCACCCGCAGCCGCTGCGCGTCTGCTGCCCTCTCCCCCAGCGGGCAATGGCATGAAGTTAAGGGGCATATAGCAGAAAAGTGGCGTTGGAGGTAAG
>CAZUFQ010000416.1:0-6394 GCA_964618735.1 uncultured Enterobacteriaceae bacterium | reverse complement strand
GGGTTCACCTCAAACCGTTGCTCTGATTAATCTTTGCGGCAGAGGAGGACCGTTTAGTCTCCCTAGCCATGTGGAACTCACTGGATAGGAGAATTCGCGAGTTCGTCCAAACTTTCAAAGTAACGCCGATGCGTACGCCGCACCGCTTCCTCGGAAGCAGCTTCCAATAACACGACCTCGTGCTTAGTGCCGCGGCGATGGAGTTCGAGTTCCATGGCAAGCCGTGCATCGTTAGCTTTTTCCTTCTCCGCGTCTTCAAATACGCGGAAGGTAACAAGCTGCCCACGTTGCCGATCATATTCAATTAGGAAGAGCATTCTTTTTCCCTTTGAGTGTTGCCATAACTTCAATCACCGTACGAAGGGACAGAGAAAATTTCTGCTTGGAGGATTCGAGTTCTGCCTGAAGAGCGGTGCAGTACGACTTTGCCTTTATCAATATCGACTGCATTTCGTCGGGCAGATCACTTTGAAAGATTAATTGAATTTTTTGTATGGCTGCAAGCTCTGTCTCGGGCAATTCGATATCTGCAACCAATGAAGATAATTTTGAGAGAGCTGCTCTGGTGTTAGCACTTCCTCTACCATATTTAATGGCGGGATCAATGACGTCAGAAAGCTTTTCCGAAAGTTCGGCCCACAGGTGTTGCAGTGAGGTCCGCACCTGTATCTCAATCCTCTTGCCACCATAATTCACAACCACGTGAACAGCCCTGTACCCATGGCTAGGCTGCTGACGACGGTCAACGATAGCAGTGCGTTCAAAGAGATGAGTGAGAGACTGAACGACCAGCTCTTGGTTAGCAATATCAGACACAATCAACCGGCAGCCTGCAATGTCCTGGATCTGAGTGAGGCGGCTGCTCTCTCTACGCAACTTTTCGATTATAGACGTAGTAGATTTCGCTGGCCTTCCCGTTGGTTCTAGTGCTGTCTCCCTTCGGATTATTCCGACGACAATTTCGTAGGCGTTGGAAAAGGAGCTACGATATAGATCAAGAAGCCGTAAATCAGCTTCACTGATGTCGCCTTTTCTTAAGCGATCGCCTAGCCGGTCAACTTGCGTCTTCGAGACTTCTTTTGCCATAAGCATGGGAACCTTATGGCATTCTATCATCAGAAGCACGTACCCCTAAAACGGCCAAAGGTTGCTGAGGACGCCGCCCAGTAAGGGTTGAGGGGCGGCTGTAGAGACTCGCGCTAGTCGTCGGCGTTGTATAGTCCGCGCCGGGGATGCTCTCTGAGCAACATACTGAGTGCTCGTTCCGCGTCGGGAGGGGACGGTAAGGCGTACGCGACCAACCCCGCGTCTCTCAAGCCCTACTCGCCGCGCCGCCGCACGCGAGAGATCAATCGACCGACCCCGAACATAGGGGCCGCGGTCGGTAATGCGTACACGTACGGATTTGCCGTTAGCGAGATTTGTCACCGTGACGTGACTGCCCAGCGGTAGGCTCCTATGGGCCGCAGTCAACTCCTGGGCCTGGAAACGCTCGCCACTAGCAGTCCGTCGACCTTGGAAGCCAGGACCATACCATGAGGCAACGACGACTTGTGAATGTGGCGCTGAGATTGAAGGGTGACTTGGTTCTGGCGGCGGCAGAGGGCGTCGGACCGTGGTGGTGCAGCCTGCTGCGCCGCTCCCGACTAGGAGGCCGATCAGCGTAAGTGTACTCAACCGGAGTAACTGACCTGAGGTACACAGCCAAATCATGTTTCTCTGAAACTATTATGGATTTAAGGATACCTCAGCATGCTCATCCGTACAGTCAATAGACTTCATTCCAAGCTGCTGACTGTTGATCGCTTTTCCGTTATGGTTGCCAGAATGAAGATCGAGTGCAGGGGAGTGATGTGGTGAACGACGAAAGCCATCCTTCGACTTTTACATTGGAACGAGAGACTGAGACCCAGCGCCCCCGACGCTTTCTTATCGACTATGAGAAAGAACTGAATCCCTCGCAGTATGAGGCGGCGATTACTCATGAAGGCTCTCTTCTGGTTCTTGCTGGAGCCGGCAGCGGCAAGACTCGGACGTTGGTCTATAGGGTGGCGCGCATGGTCGAGGAAGGCATCGACCCCTCTGCGATTCTCCTGTTGACCTTTACTCGCCGCTCGGCTGAAGAGATGCTCGAACGCGCCGGGGCGCTCATTGGCGCGCAGTGTGAGAAGGTCAACGGCGGCACATTTCATTCGTTTGCCAACACCGTGCTGCGCCGCTATGGCTCATACTTAGGCATTCCTAATTCATTCACCATTCTCGATCGGAGCGACTCTGAAGACGCGGTGAATTTGATCCGTAGTCGCTTTGGCCTGGAGAAGAAAGAACGTCGCTTTCCGCGTAAACAAACCCTGGTCGAAATCATCAGTCTGGCGGCGAACAAACTAAGCAATGTCGCTGAAGTGCTTGATGAGCAGTTTCCGCATCTCTTTTCTGAGCTAGAGGATATCGTTCGCATCGATCAACACTATCGCGCTTATAAGAAAGAGCGGGGCTTGCTCGATTATGATGACCTGCTCACGAGACTGCGCGACCTGCTGCAAGAGCACCCGGCTATCGCACAACGGCTCTCGTCCACATTGCGCTACATCATGGTAGATGAGTATCAAGACACTAACCGTCTGCAAGCAGAGATCGTGCGACTGCTCGCCCATTCGCATGAGAACGTCATGGCCGTCGGGGATGATGCGCAGTCGATTTACAGTTTTCGCGGCGCCACAGTACGGAACATTCTGGAGTTCCCCAGCTTATTCCCCACGGCAAAGATTATTAAACTCGAAGAAAACTATCGCAGCACTCAGCCCATCCTTGATCTTTCGAACCAAATTATCCAACAAGCCAAAGAGAGCTACACCAAGAATCTCTTCACTCGTAGAGAAAAAGGCATCAAGCCCATCCTCGTAGAAGCCGAAAGCGAGAATTATCAGTCCCGGTTTGTCGGACAGCGCATCTTGCAACTCCGAGAAGAAGGTGTGCCCCTCGACGAGATTGCCGTCTTGTTTCGCTCGAGCTTCCATTCGTTTGACCTTGAACTCGAACTCAGCCGGCGCGGCATTCCCTTCGTCAAACGCGGCGGGTTCAAGTTCATCGAAACCACGCATATCAAAGATACGCTGGCGCATTTACGCATTATCGCCAACCCGCAAGACGCGGTCTCTTGGCATCGCGTCATCTTGTTGCTTGAAGGTATCGGCCCGAAGAGCAGCGAGAAAATCATGACGCATCTCATGAGCGGCCCCAATCAAGCGCAACTGCTACGCGACTATCCTGCCCGTGGCGTCATTGGCGATGAAATCAAGAGGTTAGCAAGTTTACTCGACGAGGTGACGGTTCCAAATTTAAAACCGGCGGAACAAGTTGACGCTGTCGTGCGCTATTACCTACCGATTCTCAAGCGCACCCATCGGGACGACCTGCCGAAGCGGCAGAAAGACCTGGAGCACTTCACCACTATTACTGAGCGTTATCGCAGTCTCGACCGTCTGCTCTCGGACATGGCGTTAGAACCGCCGAATGACAGCGTCGGCGATGTGCTCGCTGTTGAACGTGAAGAAGGCATGCTCACGTTGTCGACGATCCACTCAGCCAAAGGACTGGAGTGGCACTCGGTGTTCATCATCTGGGCCGTCGACGGCCGCTTTCCGTCTCTCTACAACAAGAAGGACGAGGAATTTGAGGAAGAACGGCGTCTGATGTACGTCGCCGCCACGCGCGCCAAAGAAAATTTGTTTATTACGTATCCTATTAATATTTTTGACCGCGCGACTGGGATGGTGTTGAGCAAGCCGTCACGGTTCCTCGACAGCATTCCACGCAAAATGCTTGAACCGGTGATTTTGATGGAAGAGGATGATCGCCGTGAAGACGCTTGGCGCTCGCGGCGGCAGCGACGCTGGTAGTCTGACTTGCATATCTCCTTGCCGAACAGTATTGACGCTTTGTACACAGCAACCGGACTCCCTTGGTTTTGCGCGGTAGTCGTGCGAGAATAGCGACGGCTCCAGGGTTTGCCGGGATTTCCCTGAATTTCTGGTTTCATGGCCAGGTTTGTTAGACTGGAAACAGCGAGGTCTGTAGAGGATTTTCTGCGGAGGCGGCACGGCAATGAGCTGGAAATTTTGGGAAAGGCGGATATCTTTTGACAATTGCATCGCTTGGGCACTTCCTCCTCGTCAGCAGCGTTACGTTCACATTTTTCTTTTCCTACGTCAGTTTCTTTGAGTGGCTTCTGCATAAATATCTTATGCATACGCCCCTGCTTAGTTATTCGTTCCACGCGCATGCCCTGATTCACCACGGGCTGTTTCGTGCTGACCGGTCCTACCACCTGCAACGGGAAGAAGACGAACCTAAGGTGACTTTTGCGTGGTGGAATGCGCCGGGGTTGTTGCTGCTACATATGCCGCTTCTCGTGAGTGTAGGCTATCTGGGTGGAAGCCCCGGATATTGGGGCGGCGCTACAGGCTTAGTCTTGTATTACGCGCTGTATGAATATTTACACTGGTGCATGCACGTGCCACAGAACCGTCGGCTTGAAAACACGCGGGCATTCAGATTTCTGAAAGCGCATCATTACCTTCATCATCGCTTTGCTTTTAGAAATCTCAATGTGGTGCTGCCGTTGGCGGATTGGGTGCTGGGCACGCTAGTGCTAGCTTCACCAAAGGATCGGACTGCCCCGGAACTTGTTTCTCCTCGCACCGCCACACCACCACTTACCACAGCCCTTGTTGAGCCATAGGCGCAGACCTCGTGCTTCGACAAGCTCAGCACGAACGGGTGTTCCTAGAGTGAAACCCATACCCGTTCACCCTGAGCCTGTCGAAGGGTGAACGGGTAAATAGAGGCAACCTTCTCTATTGCGGGGCGTTGGATCTGAGCACTCTGCCGGGCAGGAGGTTTTGCGCGGTTCCATTCGAGAAGAGAACCTTCCCGTTGACAATCGTGTGCGCGATGCCTGTCGATTTCTCGATGTAACGCAATCCCCCGCCGGGAAAGTCGCGCACGGCCTCTTGTTTGCCGCAATTGATCGTGGCCTGATCAAACACCACTAGGTCAGCAATCATTCCTGGAGCAACCGTACCTCGTAGTGGGATGCCAAACACTTGCGCAGGAACGGAGGTCAGCCGCCGGATCGCTTCTTCGAGCGGTAGCATCTGCTGGTCGCGGACGAGCGTTCCCAGCATGTAAGTCGAGTAGCCGGCTTCGCAGCGCATATCCGCATGCGCCCCGCCGTCAGATAAACCAACCAGCGTATGCGGATGAGTGATCATGTCCTTGTTGACCTGACCAAATTCGTAGAGGAATTGCATGCCAAGGTTATCCTCAAGCGCAAGGTCGAAGAAACAATCCAGCGGATCTTTCCCTCGCTCACGACTTAAGGTCTCAATATCTTTTTCCAGCAGCGGTTGGAGCCCCGCCTTCTCGACCGTGAACACGCTCAGGTTGTTCCACTGACCAGTGAACAGTCGCGGTTGTTTCATCTCCTCACGAAAGGCGGTGCGAAATTCTGCGCTGGCGTAGAGTTGTTGCTGGTCTTCAAGAGACCGGTCAAACACTTGTTTCCAACAATCGAAATTGCCAAAGATGAAAGGACGCTGCAAGCTGAAGCGTGCGCTCTTGTAATGACACGGCACTTGCCCCAACGGCAGATAGCCGCGATCGAAGTACGGCGCGATGCGTTGCAGCGCACCCTTCCATGCATCAGGCGGCGCTTCAGGCTTTTGCAAGAGTCCGAGCCAGGTCACGGGACGCTCACTTTGGATGACAAGGAAAGTCAGCAGCTCATATTCATCATCAGACAACATGCCCGGGCTGCGCGTGAGGGCAATCTCAATCGCGCCACGGCTCAGTTCCTTAAGAACGCCAGCCAGGGCTCCAAGTTCTTCACGACTCGCCAACCGACAGGGCAGTGGGCGACCTTGAAAGCCGAGATGTTGGGGCAGCACAGTGGTAGAGAAGCCAAAAGCGCCAGCATTCATCGCTTCACGGAAAAGTGCAGTTAGTTGTTCCAGCTCTTTCTCATTCGCGCTGCGTTCTTTGCTTTCGGCCCCAAGCACATACTGCCGCAGCGGAGAAAGCGGAACCATAGAAGCAACGTTGACGCCGAGCCCACTCGCGGCGATAGCATTCAAGTATTCTCCCATACTCTCCCAAGACCACTGTACGCCTTTTTGCAAAACGTCCAGCGACATGCCTTCAACATTGACAAGATCGCCAACCAGCGCTTCTCGGTCCGCAGGTCTGCACGGCGCCAGACCCACACCGCAGTTCCCCATGATAATGGAAGTGACGCCATGCCACGAGGAACAGGTGACCAGCGGGTCCCACAACACCTGGGCGTCGTAGTGCGTGTGATGGTCAATGAAACCCGGACACACGACCATGCCACGTG
>CAZUFQ010000415.1:0-6426 GCA_964618735.1 uncultured Enterobacteriaceae bacterium | reverse complement strand
GGCATGGCGCCGCCGTGGCGAGCATGCAGACTGAGTACCAATGGCTTACTCTTCGCCGAGCCCTTCGCGGGCGGAGCACTGTTCCCTTGCCACACTGGTTGAATCGCTTCGACGCTACACTGAACACCACGGTCAAGCGAGTTTTCACCTGCGGCAAGCGCGGTGTCTTCCTTGCCGTTCGATCCAACCGATGTCACCGCAAAGAATAGGTTGCGGCCATCGGCCGGACTCACTGTGTAGACAAACAGGCCACTGGCCGGATCAAGCGCCGGCTTGCCTGACTCGATGACGAATCCCACTGGCTTTCCGCCCTTGCTGAGTTCGGCATCTTTGCCGAACGATTCCGGGTCCTGCCACCAGTTCCGTGCGCTGTGCGCTTCAATGTGGTGGCCGGCCAACATCACGCCAGACACGCTTGTGATTTTTGTGCTGCTCACGTAAACGCAGAATGTCGTTCCAGCCGGCGAATCCGATTCATGCCACATCAAGAACACCTGGCCGTTTCGATACTTAGCCGAAAGCTGACTGACGAGAGATTCTCCGGCTGAAAGTGCGACGGGAATTATTGCGGCCATGCACACTATCATGATCGAAGGTTTCACGGGACTCCCTTTGCCGGCGCCTGTACCTTGCGTGAATACCCGGTCGGCGTCAGAAAGGTAGATGGAAAGTTTCACAGTTGAATATCTGTAAGTCTATCTGTAAGGTTCGCTTTTGTGCCGCGCTATGCTGAGATTGCCGCGGATATTGCCCGCCGCCTGACCGCCGGCGAGTGGCGCATCGGTGTGCGGCTGCCTTCGTACCGTGAATTTGCCGCTTGCTACCGAACCAGCATCGACACGGTCCGTGTTGCGATCAAGACGCTTCACGCGGCCGGACGGGTCCAGGTGGCTCCCCGGCAGGCCGCAATCGCCACGCTTAGCGCTCCACTCAAGTCGGTGATAAAGGATTCGATCGCGATTGTCCTGCGCTTTTAACTCCGCGTCATGAATGCTCCTGGTCTGTACGGTCAGCTCTGGCGTGGCCTGGCCTCCGGCGCATCGGAACTCGGCTGTGCGCTGACGGTTTTGCAGCACCCGCACCGCTGGCGCAGCGAAGTGCCCTGGGGTTTGAGCGAACTCCCGCTCAGAGGTGTCATTCTGGTCGGATCCTTCACCGACGACGTGCTTCGCCAATACGAACGCATGAGCGTCCCCGTCGTCTTGCTGGACCAGCCCGGCAAGGGTTACGCGTTCCATTCAGTATCGGTTGCGAATTTCAACGCCGCGTACTCGGCCACGCTGCGCCTCATCGCACTCGGACACCGGCGCCTCGCATTTATGCGAACGCTGTTGAAAACATTTCGCCACATCGACCCTGATTCACGCGAACGAGAAATGGGATTTGTCGCCGGCTGCAAAAAAGCCCGGCTGCAGCGGGACCAATATCGGATCTTTAGCGCGTTTTCAGATCCAGACCAGCTCTCGACCGCGAATGATCTGATCGACTCAAAACCAAAGTTCTCCGCAGTTCTGACGACGAACCCCGCGCACGCCGAACAATTGTCCAGAGCCGCCACCAGGAAACGCCTTCTTATTCCCCACGATCTAAGCGTCGCTTGCTTCCGCGACAGCGACCCTTTCCCTCGCGACTGGTCCGGTCCGATGATGAATTTCGAGAAGCTGGGCCACGCCGCCGTGGATATCCTCAAACGTAGACCGCGCACGCCGAGACATATTCTCGTCGATCCGATTTGGAACGCAGGGGATTCGATAAACTATAAATTAAAGGGACAAGCTGGATGGTCTTGACGTTCCAGACCAATGGAGCAGATGAAACGTAGACTTTCAATCGCTAACACAATATCCAGCCCTTGCCGCTATTTAATCCACCCAGTAGAAGGGTTGCAATTCCAAGGAGCTTAACCATGCTCATCGTCGCCGCAAACCCGGCCGCTCGTCTCATAACGGCTCGAAGCCTTCAAAGGTGAAGCGTGGCCGCAAGCACATCTTCATGCCTGCCTAGAAGAGCACGCGACGATGCCAAACAGTGGATCCCCTTTGGTCTTGCTTGGCCTTCGGTCGAGCACTTCAATCGAGTGCCAGTTGCCGGCTTCGGCCAACGACCCCGCTACCAACCTGCAACGGCCAGAATCATCCATTCTCAGCCACGCAGTGATGGCCTTGGTTGGAAAGCAACGATTGGAAATGGTGACGATAACCGGGCCGCCGTGCTTTAGGACGCGCCCCAGATCACGCAGAACAGCCACGGGAGCAGTGAGATAATCAATCGAGACGCAGATTGCAGCCGCATCGAATTGCCCAGAATCAAACGGCAGCGAAGGCGTGCGATTGAGATCGTGGACTACAAAATGATTCAAACGTGGATTGGCTGACAGTTCTTTGTCATTCATACCGAGACCAGTGACGCTCTTGTATTTCACTTCAGGAGGCAGATGACTGATCCAACTGCTCATGAGATCCAAAATCGTCCCTTTCGGTGGCAGGTACTCTCGATATAGCTGCGTCACAGCAGCGATGGCGCCCTCGTCGATATGCGCGACGAAGCGCGGCTCCGCATAGAACAACGCGTCGGAGGAATCATCCTCGCGGCTGTACGATTCAGGAGAGAAAAGCATCGTCACCTGTGCTGAGAGACGCCGAAATACCTAGATGAGAAGGTCTCATTTGGATTTTGAAACCAACTTCTCATCCACGCCCCATTATAGCCCCGGCACACGCCGGGGTCATGGAGCGGGCGAAGTTTACGGCGTCCTGGACGCAGGCACCACAACCCTGAAGCCGACGCCATAGCTCCTGTTGAATGGGAAGTCCCCCATGCGGGCGGTCGTTCGGCAAGCTCCTTGAGCCGCGTCGCACCAGGAACCGCCACGCCACACACGGCTATCGCCTTGCGCAGGACCTTCCGGGTCTTCAGGCGGAGACTTGGCGTAATAGCCTTCTTCGTACCAGTCCTGGCACCATTGCCATACGTTCCCATGCATGTCGTAAAGTCCAAAGGCGTTCGGCTCCTTCTGGCCGACAGGATGCATCTTGTTCTTGCTGTTGGCCCCATACCATGCGACACGAGCAAGGTCTTTCTCGGTGTCGCCCGAATGATGGGTGGTGCTTGTTCCTGCGCGACAGGCATATTCCCATTCGGCTTCGGTCGGCAGGCGAAAACCTTGGTCTGCTTTCTCACTTAACTTCATGCAGAATTTCTGCGCTTCGCTCCACGAAACCTGTTCAACCGGATAGCCATTGCCCTTGAAGTTGCTCGGATTTGTACCCGCAACCTGTTGGTATTGTTCCTGCGTAACGGTGTACTTGCCCATATAAAATGGTCTCGTTAGCGTGACTGCGTGCGCGGGCTTCTCCTTTGGAAATGAATTGTCATAGCGCGCCTTCACAGCCCAATACTCCGCGATTTCCTTTTGAAATAATTGTGCCGTCTGCTGCCAATGCATCCAGCTCAAGACCGCGACGCCCGCCGCGACAGTCATCGCGAGCAGACGTGCCAGCGAGAACTTCGGGCGTTGCCGCTTGCGCATGGCCTGCACGGCCACCGCGCATAGCAACACCAGCAGAATGCTGCCTCCCAACGCCAGCAATGCTTGTCCGGTGACGATCTGCTTGTGGAAGCCCTCTTCATCAACTGGTATAGGCTCCGGCGTACCCATCACAAACTTCCCTGCCGGGATCAGCACCAGTTCCAGCTTTACGCCATTGCCGAGATCGAGCGTCTTAGTGGCAGGCAGGTTGGTTCGTTGCGCGTATTGCTCGACGGTTTCATGGCTGTCCCAAAGGGGAAAGCGCCGCACCGGCAGGGTTGCATCGGCAGCAACCAATTCAGCGCAAAAGAGGAACAAGAGAGCTATTTGCAATGCCTTCATGTGTGCTGTTCTAGCCAACCGGTAGGCGGCACGCGCCCGCATGTAGGGGCGGGTCTCAAGGGCTACCCAGAAGACGCCCTTGTACTTCTCGAAGAAGTCGGTCTTGTCGTCCTTGGACTTCCTGGATCGTGCCTTCCCGCCCTCGATGACGCGGAGGCGCGGCGGGAAATGGCCATCGTGGGGAGGCATAACCTTACGGCGTACTCTGGTTGGCGGCGATGGTCAAGGGAGCGTCAGCGTCATCGCCACGACTTCTTCTTCGCGCAGTCCGGGCAAACGCGGTTAGCGGGTCCGGAACTGTAGAAGCGCCGCTCGCAAAGCAGGCAAGGGCGCAACTTGCGATGACTCTTGCGCAACGCCTTCTCGCCGCCACCGCGCTTTGGTTCCTGCCGCCTTGGTCGCTTGGCCTGCATGACTGCCATGCTAATGCCAGCAAATGGGAAAGGGCAAGAGGTAGCTCGTTGCAATGGCATAAGGGGTTGAAAGAAGTTTTTCCAGTTCACCGTATACCTTTACGAGGTGTTCTTGCCCTTAACATGTTGCTTGGCCGTCACACCGGCCAGCACAGCTTCCTTTGAGGAACCGGGGCCTGGAGGTCCAAGCCCCGATTCCGGCAATTCCCTTCTGCAACTATTGCGTAGGCAACAGCTACTGGTTCATCGCCATCGCTTGGGTGCAATAACTGGCGCTAGACACAACCGCCTTATGCTCGCTTTCGCACAAGCGTAAGAACGCACGGTGCAGATCTGACATGGTATGACGAATTTTATGCACCGTCTTGCGCGAGAATTGCGCTTAGTCCCATGTCGGAGTGTAGGTTTTTCAAAGTGGCGGTTTGTGCGCCAAAAGCCGAAGCTTAGATACTAATCAACTACAAATGGCGAAAGCAGGTGCAAACTGAGAATTGAAAGGAGTGAAATGGCTGGAAGATGCATGCGCTCCTTGAGGAGCAAGGCTACTCCAGTTCGAAAATACAAAGGCACCCAACGTTACCAGGGATATATCGTTTAAAATAATTAGAATAAGGCAACAAAGGGTGAGCAACATCCTCCGTTTCATCCTTACAATCCCTTAGAAGCTCCGATCAGAGTGCTCTTCGTAAATGCAGAGGAAGAGGTCCGAAAATTGATTTCAACGGCATTGAAATCTCCAGACTATGCCGTTTTCCAGTCAAAAGACGCGAGCGTGCTACTTCAGTTAGTTGACACTGTCACGCCTGATTGCGTCATTTTTGACGCCACCTGTCGCAGTACCGATGCTTTCAAACTTTGTTCCAGCTTCAAATTACGGCACGAATTCAATCAGGTGCCGGTAATCCTGCTCGTAAGCAAATTGGACACGCCTGTCATAAGGGAAGCACGCATCGTAATGGCCGACGATCTTTGGGAGGAAGGTTCAGGTCCCGAGTTGTTAAGAATGAAAATAGGGATGTGTACCAGATTACGTCGAGCGACGCGAAACCTGGAATGCAAGAGGCAAATCGATCCTGCTCAGATAGGCGACAAGGATCTAGAGGATGCCGGTCCTTGCCAAGTCTTGATGACCGAGAAAATTGAGAAGGCGGCGGATTTAGACAAGGTTTGTGCGGCTCATGCCCATATCAGAACCGTGTTACGCTCAATCCCCTCGCTGCTTATCGAGATCGACAAATTAGGCCGGGTGATTGAATGCAACGACGGGGCAGAACGGATTCTGGGTATTAAGCGCAAGGATATTGTTGGGAAAGCCCTTTCAGATTCCGGAATCAACTGGGATAGCGGGCGCGTGTGGGAGGGCGTGGATGCCTGCAAAGCAAAGGCTTTGCCCGTTGCCGTTGAAGACGTAGGTTTTTCGCATCCTGACGGAGGGAAAGGGTTCCTGGGGTTAACCGTGAATCCGATGTTGGATCCACAAGGTAGATCCGACTACTTGCTCATTTTCGGAACCGACATCACGTACAAGAGAGAGGCGCGCGAGGCCATAAGGCTGAAAACCGAGCAGCTACAAACCCTTAACGACGCCTTGACTTCCTATTTGAGGAACGCAGATTGGCGTGAAGTGAGTTCCAAAATCCTTCATGCCGCCCTGGGCCAGACGCAAAGCGAGTACGGTTTTATTGGAGTCATTACGGCGGGACCGGTTTTGCGAGTCCTGGCACACGAAGGCATTGTTTGGGATGCCCAGATCAATCGTGATTTCTATGAGCAGGCACTGCGAACTTATGAACGTCAGGGTTACCTCGAGTTTAATAATTTCAAGAATCTCTTTGGGAGCGTGCTGCTCAGTGGAAAGTCGGTCCTCTGTAATGATCCTCAAAGTGACCCGCGTTCCGGCGGCATCCCGCCAGGCCATCCACCGCTGTGGAGGTTTCTGGGCGTCCCGATCGTCCTCGGCGCCAGGACGATAGGTATCATCGGGGTCGCGAACCGCGCACAGGACTATGAGGAAGTTGAACGGAGCAAACTCGAAATCCTGGGCAGGATGATCGGCGTTCTATATGACGGCTATAAGACCAAGGAACACGAAGGCGAACTCCAGGATCAGCTTCGCCATGCACAGAAAATGGAAGCCATCGG
>CAZUFQ010000414.1:0-6447 GCA_964618735.1 uncultured Enterobacteriaceae bacterium | reverse complement strand
CGTTCGCGCTCGTGGATTTCATGTAGAGCATGTTATCGGCGCCGTTGACTTGCTGTTCAATAGAAGTCGCCACGGCCTGCTCCACCGCCACGGCGTCAGCTCCGGTATAGGTCGTGGACACCTGCACCTGCGGCGGCACAATTTCAGGTAATTGCGCGATCGGCAGACGGCTCAGGGAAACCACTCCACCAATGGTAATAAGAATGGAGATCACCATCGCCACGATGGGTCGGTTGATAAAGAACTGCGCCATACTATTTCTCCCCAGCTTTGGCAACGGGCGACGGCGCAGCGCCGGTAGCAGCTGGTGCGGCTGAACTCGCAGTTTCCGTTGGAGCAGGTTTCGGATTCACGGGCATGCCGTCTCTGACTTTCATGAGACCTTCGACGATGACGCGTTCGTCAGGATTGAGTCCTTCATCAACGACCCAGAGATTGCCGACTCGCGCCCCCATCTTCACTGTCCGTAGCGCCACTTTATTATCCGCGCTTACCACGGCGAGACGATAGGCGCCTTGCAGCTCCTGCACGGCGCGCTGTGGCACGAGCAGCGCCCCTTTCTTCGTATCTGTGACCACTCGCACCTTGGCGTATAAACCGGGGCGCAGCACCTGCTGTGGATTGGGAAAATAGCTCACCACCATAATCGTCCCAGTCTTCAAGTCAACCTCCCGATCCGGCAAAGCAAAAGCTCCACGTTCGGCATATACATTGCCATCGGCAAGGATCAGCTCAAGGGGAGGGCCATGTTTTTCGGCTCTTTTTTCCGCTTGCATAGCTCCGCCTATGCGGTCAGCAAACTTGAGATATTCTCGTTCGCTGATGGGAAACGTCACTTTCAGAGGATCGACTCTCGACACTGTGGTGAGCAGCGTATTGGCGCTGATTAAATCGCCAATCTGCGCTACGGCAATACCAGCGATGCCATCGACGGGCGAGCGGACCTGGGTCCACTCAAAATTGAGTTCGGCTTGTCTGACGGCAGCGCGAGCCGCCGCCACCGCCGCTTCATCTCCACGATTAGCCTGAACGGCGTTATCAAGTTCTTGTTGGCTGATAGCGCCCTCTTTCGCGAGCGGCGTATAACGAGAGACATCGAGTTTAGTTTTTCCCAAGGCCGCTTCAGCACGGCCCAGGTCTCCCTTAGCTTGATCAAGCGCAGCCTGGTACGGACGTGGATCAATGGTAAAGAGCAAATCTCCCGCCTTGACCGCCGTTCCCTCGCGATAATGACGATGTTCCAGGTATCCCTGAACGCGAGCGCGGATCTGCGCGTTGATAGCGCCATCGGTCGTCCCGATCCACTCAGAGTAGACAGGTACATCCCGCTGCACTGGATTTATCACTACGACTTCTGGCGGTGGCGGCGGCGGAGGAGCGGCTTGAGGTTGAGATCCTTTCTGACACCCCGAGGCAAGGAAAAGCAGGGCCGCAGCGCTAGCAACGCTGAGTCCTTGAAGAAACGTTGTGAAAAATATGGAACGAAACCCGAAGGTTCGCATGAGCATTGCCCCCCCAAAGAACCAATATCCGAAGACAAAGGATAGGAAAATAACAGCTAAGGCAAGACGGTGTCTCTTGATGAGATGACGAACACCGAGGAGGAGATTTACTCCTCGGTCTCTTCTCGCGCCCAGATAGCGCCCAGGCGCGAGACCAATTTGGGTGGAAAAGTACTATGCTACAGCCTCTTCCTGCCCAACCTCAGCCGGTTCGCAAGTGAACACGAGCCCCTCTTCGCCGAGGTCGATTATCGCTTTACCGCCATGCTGGAGCTTACCGAAGAGAATCTCATCGGCCAGGATCATTTTCACTTCTTTTTGAATCAAGCGCGCCATCGGTCGTGCGCCGAAGGTCGGATCATATCCTTTCTCTGCTAAATAGCCGCGAGCTTCTGGCGTAAGGGAGATCGTCACCTTCTTCTCCGCCAATTGCTGCACAACTTCGTTGATAAATTTGTCCACTACTTTCTCCACCGCTTCACGCACCAGCGGACCGAATGTGACGGTCGCATCGAGACGATTGCGAAACTCTGGATTGAAGAGTTTTTCGAGAGCGACTTCGCCCTTGGCGAGATTTGATCTTTCGCCGAAGCCGATCGACGCCGACGCCATTTCTCGCGCGCCAGCGTTGCTGGTCATGATGAGAATCACATGACGGAAGTCCGCTTTCTTACCATTGTTGTCCGTAAGAGTGGCGTGATCCATGACCTGCAACAAAATGTTGAACAGGTCCGGATGCGCTTTTTCTATTTCATCAAGCAATAAAACGGCGTGGGGATTGCGCGTGATCGCTTCGGTGAGGAGCCCGCCTTGATCGAAGCCCACGTATCCGGGAGGAGCGCCGATCAGACGCGAGACCGTATGTTTCTCCATGTACTCGCTCATGTCAAAACGTAAGAACTGCAATCCTAACGTTAAGGCAAGCTGCTTCGCCACTTCGGTTTTGCCAACGCCGGTCGGTCCAGTAAACAGGAATGATCCCACTGGCTTTTCGGGGTGACCTAAACCAGCACGCGACATGCGAATCGCCGTCACCACCGTCTGAATGGCTTTGTCTTGACCAAACACAACCTTTTTGAGGTCGCCTTCTAGATTCTGCAGCCGCTCCTTGTCCGACGTTGACACACTGCGTGGAGGGATGCGCGCAATCTTCGCCACGACCTCTTCAATGTCGGTATCGTTGATAATCTTCGGTTGCGCGGTTGCGGGCTTGATCTTGAACGAGGCCCCGACTTCGTCGATCACGTCGATCGCCTTGTCCGGCAAAAATCGATCATTGATATATTTTGCCGAGAGTTCCGCAGCCGCGTGCAGCGCCTCAGGCGTATAGGTGACGCCGTGATGCTGCTCGTAGTGTGACTTGAGCCCCTCCAGAATTTTGACGGTGTCTTCAATGCTCGGTTCGTGTATTTCAATCTTTTGAAACCGGCGTGCGAGCGCGCGGTCCCGTTCAAAGTAGTTACGATATTCATGATACGTGGTAGCGCCAATGCATCGCAACGTGCCCGACGTCAACGCCGGTTTGAGGATATTGGAAGCATCCATCGATCCGCCACTGGTGGCTCCGGCGCCGACGATGGTATGAATTTCATCGATGAACAGGATGGCGTTCGGCTGCTTTTTCAGCGTATTGAGAACCGCTTTCAATCGCTCCTCGAACTGACCGCGATACTTCGTGCCGGCGAGCACCGCGCCCATATCGAGTGAATAGATGACCGCATTTTTGAGTACATCCGGCACTTCTCCTTTGGCAATGCTCAACGCCAATCCATCGACAATCGCGGTTTTGCCGACGCCAGAATCACCAACATAGATCGGATTATTCTTGCGCCGCCGAGAAAGGACATGAATGGTTCGCTCCAGCTCAATATCGCGACCGATCAATGGATCGATTAGCCCCTCTTTCGCACGTTGCACTAAATTGGCGGCAAACGCTTTCAGAGGATCTTTGACCGGACGCGGCTCGTCCTCATCTTCTCCCATGCCAGCGTCGTGATCTCCATGAGCATGCTGATCTTCTTCCTCTTCCAGGGGAATTTTTGATACGCCGTGCGAAATGTAGTTCACCACATCGAGCCGCGCAATCTCTTGTTTTTGTAGCAGGTAGAGAGCAAAACTTTTTTCCTCACGGAACAAAGCGACCAGGAAGTTACGTCCTTCGATTACGTCTTTCCCGCTAGACTGGACATGCGCGGCCGCACGCTGCAGTGCGCGTTGGAATCCCAAAGTTTGTTGCGGCTCTACTTCTCCCTCGTCCTGGGGAAGCGCTTCCATGTGCTCGGTAAAGAAACTTTCCAAGTCGCGCTGGAGTATTTTGATATCGCCGCCACAGTTGCGGATAACTCTGATCACGTCTTCATCAAATGTCAGTGCGTACAGGACGTGTTCAAGACAAAGAAATTCATGCCGTCGGCGTTTGGCTTCGTTCACTGCCAGCGTCAGGGTTTGTTCTAATTCTCGGCTGATTCGCATGCGCGGCTCCTTATAACGTCAGTCGTTCTGCCCAAGACATGGAGAAGGATCAGAGAAACATTCTTTTTGTCCCGTGTCTCTGGGTGGCTACTCTTCTTCCATGCTGCATTTGAGGGGAAATTCATACTTCTTGGCAAGTTCATGCACCTGATTCACTTTGGCTTCAGCAATTTCGTAAGTATACACGCCCGCAACGCCGAGACCGCGACGATGGACGTGCAGCATGATTTGTGTAGCTTTTGTCGGCGGATGATGAAAAATGGACTGGAGGATATAGATGACGAACTCCATCGTAGTGTAGTCGTCGTTATGCAACAGGACTTTATAGAGTGGCGGTTTCTTGAGCTTCTTTTCAGTTTCCGTAATAGTCCCACGGTCCAGATCGGTATCATTGTCATAAGGTTTGCGCATATCCGCCTCGCTCAATCTCAGATCAAGATTTCATTGTACGAGAATAACATCGTCTATTTCCATATCTCTCCTGAGCTAGAGGGTCAATTTCATATGTGTACACTCAGAATGCACGCGCAACAATCGCGTTTTCTCGCTTCATCGCGTAGGGAGCAAACAAACCGTCAGATTGAGAATCAGGGTCTCTGTAAAGGCGCTAGGCCTTGAGGACTGAGGAGGAGCCCAGAGTAGGTAATAAAATAAACTAAACAAAGAAGTTTTCGACCTCCACCCCAACTTGCCAGGTGTTTGGTTGACCTCTCCAGTTCCAATGATGTACTTTTGGGCCTACTTTGCGCACTCGCTGAGCTTCTCTGAAGCAGGCCACGGCGTTAAAGAAAGAGAGTTCCAGAGTACAGGCAATGAGCACCACGACACGACAACCCCCATCTGCACATCCCAGCACCGCGGCAGAGTGGATCGAATTCTACTATCAGCAAGGATGGAGTGACGGACTGCCGCTCGTGCCGCCCACAGAAGACTCCGTCCGCGCCATGCTCGCTGCTGGCGGCGTCACAGCAGAGGATATCCTTGGTGCCATCCCCGAGCGCAATGCGCTGATTCCGGCGGAAAAGGTGGCGATCAATGCCGTGATGGCGGGCTGCCTATCAGCATATTTTCCCGTCGTGCTGGCGGCCGTCCAGGCGCTCTGTCACCCGGATTTTCATTACCATAATCCCGCCACCAGCACGGGGGGGTCAGGCCTCGCGGTGATTGTGAACGGTCCACTTGGGCCAGCGTTAGGGATTAATGCGACCAACAATGTCTTTGGTCCTGGGGTGCGGGCGAACGCCACGATTGGGCGCGCGCTGCGGCTCGTGATGATGAACGTACTTAATACTCGACCAGGTTTCTTGGACAAAGCGACGCTGGGCACGCCCGCGAAGTACACCTGCTGTTTTGCCGAGAATGAAGTGGACCATCCGTGGACGCCGCTCCATGTTGAACGGGGGTTTCGTCCGGACGACAGCACGATCACCCTGTACGCCTCGAACACCCTCATGGGCGTGTATAACCAACTGGCCAGTACGCCAGAGCCATTGTTGCTGGAATTTGCCGATGCCGTCTGTCACCTGGCAACACCGAATATCTTAGGATTTAATGAAACCTTGATCGTGCTGGCCGGAGAACATGCCGAGATTATGCGCCGGAGCGGTTGGAGCCGACGGCAGGTGCAAGAATTCATCATGCAGCACGCCCGGCGGACCGTGGCCGATTTTAAACGCGCAGCGCGGCTCCCCGGCGCCATCGAGCCGGCAGATGAAACGACATGGCGGTATGTGCTGAATGCCCCAGATGATCTCCTCATCGTCTGTGCGGGGGCGCAAGGTGGAAGCTGGTCCGCCTGTCTCCCAGGCTGGGGCAATAAATGGACGCGGAGTATTACCTTACCAATCCGTACAGGAGGACAGTCATGAGCC
Source organism: uncultured Enterobacteriaceae bacterium (assembly GCA_964618735.1). GTDB lineage: Bacteria > Desulfobacterota > Binatia > Bin18 > Bin18 > SYOC01. Next base: position 602 of record CAZUFQ010000414.1, on the reverse strand, counting down.
GCACCGTTTTCGATCCCACCGTGCCACCGGCACCCACGTCGGGTGCTTTCTGCTACGCCCCACGTCCCAGCTCGCTGAAGGGATTGTGTGTGGGGTTGGTGGAGAATACGAAATTCAATTCTGAGGTGATCCTGCGCAAAATCGCTGAGCGCCTCGCGGCCCGGTATCAGGTCACTCTGACCCATCTGGATCGCAAAAAGTCACCGGGCCACAGCGTGACGCCAGGAGCGCTTACTTTCTTCCAACAAAAGGCGGATTTTGTCCTCGCTGGGGTCGGCGATTGAGGGTCGTGTAGTTCGGGCAGTGTGCTCGACGGCATCAAGTTAGAAAAAGCGGGGCTCCCAGCGGTCGCGATTGTGACGACGCCATTTATCGCCACCGCGCGGGCGATGGCGACGAATTGGGGTGCGCCCTCCTACGAGTTTGTGGTCACCTCGCATCCCATTGCCAACCTGAGTGCAGCCGAACTCGAGGTCAAGGCGGAGGAACTGACCACCCAAGTCGTCCGTTTCCTCCTGGGGGAATGACGCGCTTGGAAGACACATCCAAGGAGAGAAGATGGCTACAGAGTTGATTCTTCATCACTACGATTTCTCTAGTTA
>CAZUFQ010000413.1:0-6471 GCA_964618735.1 uncultured Enterobacteriaceae bacterium | reverse complement strand
AGTGCTTCCAACGCGGACTGGGCGGCTATCCCCCTTACCTGGACTTCCAACATGGTGCCGCGTGGAGCTCCTAGGGTCATAAGATCAAGCATACTTCGACCATTCACTGTTCGGCCTTCCCAACGGACTTGCACATCGGCGCTCAACCCGTTAAGCGCACGCACGAAGGCGGCGGCAGCGCGTGCGTGTAATCCTTGTGTGTTCAAAAGCGTCAATCGGGCAGAAAGGGTCAATGCAGCGGTCATAGGCGTTACTATTCATCCACGGTGTAAATCTCGATGTCGCACACGCACGTCGTACCCCCATCCTCGCACCCGTTTCCCTAATTCGTTAACAAGAGAGACGGAGCGATGGCGTCCTCCCGTACAGCCAATCGCAAGCGTTAAATAACTCTTCCCTTCACGCACATACAACGGCAGGGTTATTTCCAAAAGGGCGCTCAGGTGCGTCAAGAAATCCTGAGTCTCTTTCTGGTAGAAGACAAAATCCACCACTTCTTGATCTTCGCCTGTTTTGGGACGTAAGTGCTCAATAAAAAAGGGGTTCGGCAAAAAGCGGACATCGAACATTACATCCGCATCTGTAGGAACGCCGTACTTATAGCCGAAGGACTCGACAGTCACAAACAGAGACGCTTGCAGAGACGCCTGAGAAAGGAGGCGGCGCAATTGGTCTCGCAGTTCGTGCACCGTCAACACTGAGGTGTCGATGATCTGGTCCGCCAGCCCATGCAACCCGACGAGCCGCTCACGTTCAATGTCAATACCCTGAGCAACGCCAATGGAGCCAGCCGCAGGATGGGGCCGACGTGTTTCACTAAAGCGACGGAGCAATACTTCATCAGCTGCCTCAAAGTATAAGATCTCTACTCGTTGACCGCGATGACGAAGTTCCTCAAGGACAGCGGGATACTCTCGCAAAGACACGCGCTCACGCTGATCAATGCCCAGCGCCACCCGTGTAATAGGCTCTTCACTGGTCGCACAGAGTTCAAGAAAGCGGGGCATGAGCGTCACTGGCAAGTTATCGATGCAATAGTAGCCCAGATCTTCAAGAACACGAAGCGCTGTGCTCTTTCCAGCCCCGGAGAGGCCAGTCACAATCAGCACCCGCATGGGATGTGGCAAGGGAACTATTGCCGCGCTTGCCTTAGAGTTTGGCGTCTTCTTCACAGATGACTCGATAGAGTTCGGCCTGTGTTTGCGCTTGTAATAATCGTTCACGGAAGCCTTTATCTCTGAGGAGACGCGAGACGCGCGCCAGGGCCTTGAGATGAATGCCTGCAGCGTCTTCCGGGGAAACGAGCAAAAAGAAAAGTTTCGTAGGGGCGCCATCAAGCGAGTGGCAATCAACGCCGCGTAAGCTTCGTGCAAACGCCGCCACGACGCCTTTCAGACCAGGCAATTTACCGTGGGGGATGGCAATACCTTCCCCAATAGCCGTCGTCCCTAGCCGTTCGCGTTCGAGGAGTACGGTAACAAGTTGTTCAACCTGAACGCCCGGTTGGTGGGCCCCCAGGTGAGCCGCGATCTCATGCAGCACGTCCGTCTTTGTGCCGCTTTGCAATTCTGGCACGATCAGCTCTTCTCTGAGAATATCAATCACACGCATGGCGGGAGACCTTTCTTTTGCTCCGTCCGCCTCGCGGCGCTGTCAATCTAGTTAATGCAATTGTTTCCGCTTCGCCGAGGGAAGGATATTCATACTCTCTCTATATTTTGCGACAGTTCGGCGTGCAATGGTTACATCATCGCCCGATAATTTCCGCGCAATCTCTTCATCGCTCAATGGATGACTGGGATCTTCATCGTTAATCAGACTACGAATACGCTCTTTGACGCTTTCGGACGCAACATCTTGACCTTGTCGTCCTTTTAACCCAGTGGTGAAGAATTTTTTGAGCGGATAAATGCCGCGCGGCGTCGCAATGTATTTGCTCGAAATAGCTCTGCTTACAGTAGATTCGTGAATGCCGACATCTTCAGCCACATCACGCAACACCAACGGGCGCATATGCGACACACCATAGGTCAAGAAGGCCTGCTGAAACTTCACGAGACTCTGCGCTACTAACAGTAAAGTCCGCTGTCGTTGATGAATGCTCTTAATGAGCCAGGCTGCGGCGTTGAGCTTCTCTTTGATGTAGTCCTTCGCCTCGCTTCCCTCTGTCAGCAACCGCCGATAGGAAGCGCTTACTTTTAAGCGCGGAAGCCCTTCTTCGTTCAACGTGACGACCCAGTCTTCTCCCACTTTATGAACATAAACGTCTTCGGTGACATAGCGTATGTCTCCTTCTCCAAAATCACGCCCTGGCTTCGGTTCGAGTGAGGTAATCAGTTTCACCGCCTGCGTCACCTCGTCCACGGTTACGCCTAAATCTTTGGCCAGGCGGTCAAACCTGCGGGCTTCGAGCGCATGCAGTTGTTCTCTAACAATGCGTCCAGCTATCGCGACGATAGGATCATTGACGTTAGGATTTTCCAATCCTTGAGTGCGCAGCTGCAACAGCAAACACTCTTGCAGGTCGCGGGCGCCAACGCCAGCCGGTTCACATTGTTGAATGACCTGCAGCACCCGGGCAACAGCGTCGACACTGGCGCCTGTACTCGTCGCCAGTTCGTCAATCGAGTCCTGGAGGTAACCATCTGTATCTAAGTTCCCAATAATCACCATAGCAATTTGCTTCTCTTCTTCGGTGAGGTTATGGAAGCGCAATTGCCAAGCTAAATGTTCAGCAAGCGACTCGGTGCGATTCGGTTGATTCTCAATGAGATTCTGCCGTTCTTCGTCGCCTTCATCGTCCCCCCAGGCAGGGAGCGATGGCATCTCATCATTGTAAGTTTCCAAATACGAATGCCAATCAATATCTTCAGTCGAGGTCGTCTCTTTCACGATATCGCTCGGAGGGGGTTCATCTCCCATCACCCCGGCTTCAGCCTGCGAAACAACTTCTTCACCTTGTTCAACAGTTAAGACTGGATTCTCCGCCAGTTCCTCATACACTAACGTATCGAGTTCACCACGTGGAAGCTGCAAAATTTTGATGGCTTGACGCAACTGTGGCGTCATGACCAATTTATGCTGCAATTTGAGTTGCTGTTTCAGATCTAGAGCCATCGTGTCATTATCCTCGACTTACAGACGAAATCGTTCTCCTAAATAGACTTGGCGGGCGCGAGCGCTGGCGGTAATTTCTTGCGGCGTTCCTTCTTCGAACACCTGTCCATCTGTGAGAATATACGCCCGATCACAAATCGTTAGCGTCTCTCGAACATTATGATCAGTCACCAAAATCCCAATGTCGCGCTTACACAACTGCAACATAATTTCTTGAATGTCCACTACAGACAAGGGATCAATCCCGGCAAACGGCTCGTCTAACAGCATAAACGAGGGTTCCATGACTAACGCTCTGGCAATCTCGGTGCGCCGCCGTTCTCCACCAGACAATGAATCCGCCCGGTTCTTCGCCAAATGGTCGATGCGCAAGTCGCCAAGAAGCTGGGTAAGCCGTTCGCGTTGTTCCGTATTCGAGAGCGGCAGCGTTTGCAGAATAGCAAGGAGGTTTTCTTCCACCGTTAACTTCCGAAACACCGAAGCCTCTTGAGGCAAATACGTGACGCCTTTTCTCGCTCGCAGATACATAGGCAAGCGTGTAATCTCTTCACCTTTACATATTACCGTTCCTTGGTCCGGTCGAATAAGTCCGACAATGATGGAGAAGGTCGTGGTTTTTCCAGCGCCGTTGGGACCTAACAATCCAACTATTTCTCCGCTTTTTACTTCGACAGATACATTATGAAGGACGCGACGTTTGCCATAAGTTTTGCTCAGACCGTCTCCGCGCAGCACTGCTTCTCCACTCACGGCTTCTTCGCTCCTTTTTTCTCTGTCCCTTTGTTTTCAGCTTCTTGTTGTTGCACAATCTCCATCTCAGCTCGTTGGTCGCCTCCGCCGCCTTCAACAACGCTGCGTTTTTCGTCGAGATAGACAGTCACTCGTTCACCAGACACCCAATTGCCGAGTTCTTGCACATGCGCGTCACCGGTCAACACTAACGTTCGCTGAGCTTCGTTAAAGACGGCTTTCTTACTGGTCGCTCGTCTGTCACCCGTAGTAATGTCCACGTGCCCCTCCGCTATGATTTCCTTGATCCGTTGCTTGGCCGTGGTTGGGGTTCCGGCATCTGATTTCTCGGCCGTCTCTTGTTTACTTTCTTCTGTTGTATTGACTTTCGTCGGAGCGGCGCCGGGTTGCGCCGGCGCTTCTTCATAGATCACAGTTAAGAGATCGCTTTTCAACGTCGTGTCGCCTTGGACAGCAACGACATTGTCATGGTAGACGACGCGCTTTTCTTCATAGAAGAATTCAAGAGTACGTGAACGTATGTGAATCGGCTCATGCCCCGAGGTGAGGGAAAATGGATCTGTAAAGCTGGAATCAGATTTCTTTTTCGCCGCTTTCCCCCCGACGGAAGATTTTTCCTCCGCCGCTGCAACCCAACCCATCCCCACACATAGGTCCATCCCCACACACAAATAAAGAAGGAACAGCACCACCCTTTGCGCTGTATTCTTCCTCTTTCCCATCAGCTTTCTCCCTTGGTATTCGTAATCGTTGTACTCACATCGGCTTGCAGATTCAGTCGTTTTTCTGTGACGTTGACTGTATAGCCTTGGCCTTCGACCTCGATCCCACGTCCGACAATATGCAATGGCTCCGAGGAGGAAATAACGTTCCCTGCCTGGTCATACAGCGCCTTCGTTGTCGTGATGACCAAATCATTGACTCGCACTTCTACGTCGCCAGTCAATTCCATACTCGATACTTCCTTTTGATCATCGAGATGAATACGCCCTTCCTGACAACGTAATGCAACCGGGTTTCCATCTTTTAAGTACAGCGTGACATCCGGGCTTTCAACAATAATCACGTTACTGTCTTCTGAATAGCGCGCCTGACGTGCGCTAACTTCCCACACCTTTTTCCCATTACTAACCTTCGCCCGATGAAAATTTTGCATACGTTGATCTGTATCTGGGAGGACATCTGCGACTATCGTAGCAATATTTGCCTCCTGAATTCTCTGAGCTCGCAAAGTTGCAGCGACATAGTAGACCACGGTCCCTAATGAGATAACTACAATCAACGCGATAAGAAAACGCACCTGCTCACGGCTCATGCATGCTCCTGACCTTCAAGCCAAGATACCATTCGCCCTACTCAACGCAAAGAGCTGCGGCAAAGAGTATAGGAATTATCCCCACGCGTCAGAAAGTGGCAGGGATACGGGCTGTTTTATTTCCCGCTTTGCTCGCCTTTTACTATAGCATCAAGCGCGAGCAAAACACGAAGGAGGGATTCCAACTGAACCAAAGGAAATACAGTAGCACTATCGCTCAACGCATGCGGCGGGTCCTCATGTACTTCCATAAAGAGGCCATCCACTCCCACAGCAACAGCTGCGCGCGCTAGCGGCGCAATAAATTCCCGTTGTCCACCCGACATGTCGCCCTGTCCACCAGGCAGCTGCACACTGTGGGTGGCGTCGTAAACAACCGGATAGCCAGCTTGGGCCATAATCGGCAGCGAGCGAAAATCGGACACAAGATTATTATACCCGAACGAGCAGCCTCGCTCAGTCAGTAAAATTTGCCGATTACCGGTCGTAGCGAACTTTTGGGCTGCATGCTCAATATCCCACGGCGCCAGAAACTGGTCTTTTTTGATGTTCACTACTCGACCAGTGCGACCAGCTGCTAATAAGAGATCTGTCTGCCGACAAAGAAAGGCGGGAATTTGTAAGACGTCAACAACCTCAGCAGCAAGAGCTGCCTCTTCAGGTGCATGGATGTCAGTTAGCACTGGGATAGCGGTCTCCCGCTTGACCTCAGCGAGAATTGCTAATCCTTCCTCTATACCTGCGCCACGAAAAGAAGAAGCTGAGGTGCGATTCGCTTTGTCGTATGACGACTTGTAAATGTATGGAACGCCGAGACGGTCCGTCATGTTGCGAAGCGCTTCTGCATGGCGAAGGGCGGAATCCCGATTTTCTATAACACATGGACCAGCGATCAGTACAAATGGTCGCCCGCCGCCACACAACACCGATCCGATGGCGACCGGATCAGGAGTCACTTCGCGCCGCATCACCGCTGAGCCCCGCTCGCACGCAAGAAAGCGCCTTCACTGACATGGGTCTGCCGTTGCAGCGCCGCGCGAATGAATCCTCTGAACAATGGGTGACAATCAAACGGGCGGGACTTGAATTCAGGATGGAACTGCACCCCCACGAACCAGGGATGATCACGGAGTTCAACAATCTCGACCAAGGCCCCATTGGGAGACAGCCCGCTGAACACCATTCCTTTGGCGAGGAACATCTCTCGATAGGCGTGGTTGAATTCATAGCGATGGCGATGGCGTTCGGAGTTTTGTCACCTGCCATACAGTTACGCCGCCAAGCCGCCC
>CAZUFQ010000412.1:0-6475 GCA_964618735.1 uncultured Enterobacteriaceae bacterium | reverse complement strand
GCGTACTGCCGAGGGCTTTTCATTCCAAACGCCTCTCCTCCTTCTCTCACTATAGATATGGACTGCATTCCCGGTCGGTGCCAATCCCTCTCCTGGGCTCATCGAGAAAAGGTGCAAGGGAAGGGGACCGCTCGGCTATCCTTATCTTGTCCCACCCACCTCTCGTCAGGCGTAGAGCTTTCAGGCAGAATGCTGAGCACAGGATCAGAGAGGATCATGCAAAGGAGGATCGACATGGTTGGAACGCTATTGCCAGACGAACAAGACACGGTAGCGCTCATTGCGCGCCTGGCGCGTGAGCGGTTTGCCTTGCGCGCCGCGCAGTACGATGCGGACAATCGCTTTCCTGTCGAAAACTATGCTGACCTCCGCGAACATGGGCTGATGAGCCTGACCGTCCCGAAGGCCTATGGAGGCAAGGGATTGAGCTCGCTGGCCTATAGTCTCGCGATCGGCGAAATGGCAAAAGGGGACAGCTCCACTGCCTTAACGTTCAACATGCACGCCACGATTATGATAATTATCGATGGTGTCGGCTCCCCCGTCCAGAAAGAGCGCTACTTTACCGAGGTGGTTAAACGGGGCGCGATTTTCGCCTCCATTGGGTCTGAACCCAATGCAAGTCCCAACTCCAACACCTTCTTTATTGAAACCCGGTTGACCGCCGCCCCGGGCGGGTACCGCATCAATGGCACGAAGCATTTTTGTTCGTTTGGGACAGCGGCCGATTACTATTTTGTGTATGCGATGCGGGACGGGGCCACGCGTCTTCGCGATGGCTTATTAAGTGTGGTCATTCCACAAGGCGCGCCAGGCATCGAAGTGATCGAGACCTGGAACGCCATGGCCATGCGGGCGACCGCAAGTCACAGCATGACCTTTCGGGACGGATTTGTCCGCGCCGAGGATGTCGTGGGGTCGCCAGGCGTGGTGTTTACGAGTGGTCTCGGCAGCGAGTACGCCGTGGGCTATGCGGCCATTTACCGGAGTATTGCCGAGGCGGCCTATGAATTTGCCCGGGACTACGCCCGGACACGGGTGATCAAGCCCGACACCCAGCCGATTGGCCAGAGCCCGGTGATTCAACGGTATATTGCCGAGATGAGCGTGGCTTTAGAAGCATCTCGCCAGTTGAACGCGCACGCGGCGTTGACGCCTGGACCGGGCTCGGCAGCGCGGGTATTGGCAGTGAGCCAGGCTAAATACCTGGCGGCAGAGACGGCGATCAAAGTCACCGACCTCGCGTTGCGCGTCTGCGGTGGACGCGGGTTGCTGAAAGAGTATCCGTTGGAGCGCTACTACCGTGATGTCCGAGCTGGTCTGGTGATGGGCCCGAGCACGGATTTTCTGTTGGCGACCATCGGCACCGCAGAACTGGGCCTCTCTGCTCAACGGCGCAAGCGTCCAGACCCTGGGACATAGGTCATGCGATCCTGGTAAGATGCTGCTTGCAACCCGTCGCGTCAATAATACTAAGAAGGCAGTACGTCATGGTGCTCGCTGTTCTTGCCAGTCTTCCTTGGAACGAGTTTGCGGAGTTATTTCATGCTTTTCCAGAAGGACGCCATCACGCTGAGTGAGCGTACTCGAGAAAATCCCTGTCTCAGGCGGCTCTCTGCAAATGAGGGCCTAACATGTTCTCGGCATACAGCCTTACCGGGATCGCACTACCCACGACTGGCGTTCTCTTACCCCTGCTCCACTATTGTGAGCCCTGCCTTCGCGCACTCGATATCTTGTTCCTCCGTGCCCCCGCCGACGCCAATGCCGCCGATGATTTCCCCTTCCAGCATGATCGGTAATCCGCCGCCCACCACGGTCGCACGGGAGAAATGCGAGAGCCCAATGAGCAACTCTGGCCGATCTTTGATGGCGGTGGAGAACTCTTTCGTGCCCACGCCGAATAAGGCGGTAAACGCCTTCCGCTGACAGCCTTCCGTCCCCAGCAGTGGTGCGCCATCCATGCGGCCAAACGCTTTGAGGTTGCCGCCCTCGTCAACGATCGCGACGTTCTGCTTACAGTTGAGTTCCTTGGCCCGCGCAATCGCCGCTTCCACCATCTTCGCCGCTAACTCATACGTTATCGCTTGTTTGGTGTACGTCTTGTCCATAGCTTACCCTCCTTGTCTGACTTGCTATTTCTCAACGGGCGTGTCTGTCGCGTTGGCCCAGTCGTTCCACGAGCCATCGTAACTCTTGACCTGAGGGTACCCCAATAGGTGGGTCAACACGAACCAGGTGTGCGCTGAGCGAATACCCACCGCACAGTATGTGATCGCTTCCTTGTCCGGCGTAACCCCGTGGCTGCCGTAGACCGCGGCCAACTCTTGCGCCGTCTTAAAAGTGCCGTCGGCATGCAACGCCGCTTCGTAATAGAGGTGGACCGCGCCAGGAATATGCCCCGTGCGTTGCCCCTCGGCAGGAGGCCCCATCATGTACCATTCCCCGCTGTACTCTTGCGGTCGGCGCACGTCAAGTAACACTGGAGTGCCTTTCCCCACTGCTGCCTGTACCTGCTCCCGCAGGGCACGGAGGGTGAGGTCGGGATCCTGCGCCTGATAGGCGGTTGCTGTCACGACCGGGATCTCGGCCGTCAGCGGGCGGCCGTCGACGAGCCATTTTTGCCGCCCCCCATTGAGCACGCGGACCGCCCGATGGCCAAAGAGCTGTAAGTACCACAGCGCCCACGGAGCAACCGCAGGATGATCGCTATAGAGCACGACGGTCGTATCATTGGCCACGCCGGACCGCGACAGCAACCCTTCCACGGTGGTTTTGTCGGCCTTGAGCCGGAAATCGAGTTGCAGGAGAGTCGTCATACTATTCCACAAGACCGCACCGGGGATGTGACCAGTGTCATACGGCGGTGGAGTGGTGGAGGCGGGGTCAAGGTGGACTTCGATGAGACGCACCGTCGGGTCGCGCAGATGATCGGCCACCCACTGCGTATCGACGAGCACCTCGGGATGAGCATAGCTGGTCATGGCAGGTCCTTTCTCAGCGGAGGTATTTTTTCGCACACATAGCGGTATTTCTGTGAGCAAGGAAGGCGGCGCCGTTGCAGGTCTGAGACTTTTTCCGGAGCGTTGTCCACCAACATGAAAGGTTTACCTCAGTCTCTCAAGGCCTTTGTGCACCATCCCTGCCAGACAGCGCGCCTGGTGCGTCCCGAGTCCCTCACTTGCCTGTGGTATGGTCTGCTACCACTGACGCGATGATGGCCGGCGGCGGACATGCCGATAGGCGGCCCAGAGCTGCGTTTTCCAGCGCGACGATAAGGAGCAAACGGTGACACGGCAGCGCACGCTACGTTTGCCTAGGCCCGCGCACACCGGTAGACAAGCGCGGCTTGAGGCTGCTGTACTTGTCTATACAGCAATGGCGTAGTGCCTGGGAACGCGCGGTACGCAGCTGCTGAGCAAGATGCCCTTGCTCCTGCGCCTGCGTGAAGATGGGCTTTCGTCGTACCTTTGCTGAGGGTGATTCCTATACTGAAGTGTACAGCAGAAAAAAAGGAGGAGCACGCCACATGAAAAGATTGCTGGCCTTGTCTATCTTCACCCAAGTATTCTGTGTTGGCATCGGGAGCCTCTTGGGCTGTGGCTTGTATCGCGTGCTCCGCCGGAGCCGCTCCCACAGCACCCTTTCAGCATCCATAACCGAGGCGGACCATCTGCAGCGCAGCCAAGAGGGGAAAGCGTGAGGCACGGCGGCTCGCCGTGAGCGAGTGGGGTGAGAATATGGGTATTGGCAAGATATGAGGCGTCGAGGGCATATCGACGCCCAACAGTCAGAGAAAGATACGTGGCTATCCTATAGGAGGGAATCATTCTCCTGAGAAGACTACATTACTGTGTTGGCTGGTTTCATTTTCTCGTGGGTTAGGGGTGCTCGCGTCCGCCTCGCTTGACAATTCTCCTGCGCGGGCCCATTTTTGCGCTGGGCAATAGCTTCTCTTTCCTCTCTTGAGGCTTTTCTCTTGCGGTCGTGGCGGAAGGTGGATTTGTCAACTTATTGAAATGAATACAATCAGCAGATCCTGGTACTCAAGACAACGATCAAAGGGGAGGAAGGTCGCGCGAGAACCACTCGGGCTTGAGTTGAGCTTCCAGTAAAGCAGGAATGTCAGTTTGGTCGTGATCTCGTCAACCTCAATACCTCCCACACCACGTTTCTCGTTAAGCTTGAGAAACACTGTCCTTCAGCTGCGCACCTACGTCCACGACATGTTGTCCATCGTCACACTAACTCGAGAGCAGTGCCGTGTGATTTTGCATGTGCGACAAGCACCTCCAACTCCACGCCCTTGCAACAACAAGCCCTGCGTGCCACGGTAGGGTATCTTTACCTGGGGGATAGATTATGGACAAGCTCAAGGATACCGGGACCGGTGTTGCGACAAGGACGAAGACTGTTTCGTCGGTTTATGTGCCTCCTCTCCAACTCACCGCAGGGCAGCCAGCACCCATCGCTGCGAATGGCGGGTTATCCTATATGTCGTTCGATCGTGACGGGGATGCGGGTACGGCGGCAGCGCTGGAGGCGGCGCTCCGCCAGCTTGCTGAGGGAGAAGAGCAAGCGGTGCTCGACAGGATCGCGAACGCTCCTCCCGGCCCCATCGAGACCAAATGGGGCATCGGGTTTCGGAGCTACGCCGAGTGCCTGGCCTATATTCGGGGGAGTAACATCAAAGCCCCCGCAGGCGGCGTTGCCCTGCCGCTCCCCTACACCGTCCTCGAGCAACCGTCCTACTCGGTCGTCTTGTCCAATGCGCTGTGGCGGGACCCCGTGCGTGCGGCCGAGGCAAAAAGGTTGCGCAGGGAAGGGCAGAACATCGGGCGGGAATGCCTCTATTTTCCGCAGGTGTTGCGCGACGCGCGACGCATAGGAGAGTACTATCCCGGTCTCTCGCCCTCCAGTGCTGAGTGCATGGACAAGCTGGGCGTTGCGCTGGCGCACTGCGAGTCCAAGTGCAAAAACTTTTACGACGCGGCGGAGGTGGAGCGCGTGTTCTACCCGGAGATAGAGCAACTGCTCCTTACATTCTTTCCGGGTGCGACCGATGCGCTCGTATACAACCACGATGTGTTTAACAAGGAGTACAAGGGCAACGTGAAGGAGGATCAGGCCAACAAGGATCCGGGGGTCAACACCTTCTACGCCGACCTCGTACATAATGACCTGAACGACAACAGCGGCCGCGTGCGCTGCCGTGAGCTACTCACGCAGAACCTGCGCAACTTTGGACGCACACAGCACTACACGGCGGCAGAGGCGGACGCTAAGATGTCGCGGCGGTTTATGTCAATCAACCTCGCCAAGCCGATGGAGACCGTGGGCCAGCACCCCTTCGTGCTGTGCGCCTGGCCCTCGTTTGCCGACCAGCCCTACATCACCAACTACCGCATCTATGACGACCGTGTGGGCGAGACCACCCGCTTCACCTACCGTCCCGACCACGAGTGGTACTGGTTTCCCCAGCAGAAGCCGACCGAGGTCTCGATGCTCAAGTGCTACGACTCGGTCACCGACGGCTCGGTCTCGCGCTGGTCTTTCCACACGGCCTGCATCGACCCCACCGCACCCGACGACGCTCCCTGTCGCAAGAATGTGGTGGTTCGCTCCTTTGTCTTCTTCTAAGCAGCCACGCCGACGCAGGAGGGAGAGGGAGAACGCGAGAGCAACCGTATCACCGGCATTGTTAACGGAATGCTAACTAAATGTGACATTATCCAATAGAGGGTATTACAAAAATGCTGGCCGCAAGAGATCGTGGTCCTGCCAGGTGGAGATCCCTTACGGTAACAATGCTGCTCGAAATCCGGTATGAGGTGGCGTGAGTTCTTAACCAACCAAAGAGGAACGTGCCCATACCCCGCGCTGAGGTCACGATCAAGACCCGCGACGAAAATTGCCCGGCGTCCCTTTTTACGCCTGCCCTCGGACAGGGACCCTGGCCGGAGGTGATTTTCTATATCGATGGTTTGGGCATCCGCCCGGTCATGTGGGAGATGGGCCAGTGGCTGGCTGTGGCGGCTGTGTGGTGCTGCAGCCCGACCTGTATTATCGCTTTGGCAGCTACCCGCCGAAAGTGGCCGCCGAAGTGCTCAGCAATCCCCAAGCGATGGCAGAACTGATGACCTGGGTGAACAGCCTCGATCGTGATCGCAAGGTCTCGGATTCGGGTGTCTTCCTCTCATGAATGGAGGTAAAACGTCTTGTCTCCGTGTGTGACTGACCGGGTCGAGGAGCAGGAGCAAGTGCGGCAGACGCATGCACTCACAACCACCACGGTAAACAGAGGGGATGTCGTCTTCTTTTGCCATCCTCAATGCTGTATTTGCCCTCCAGAGCGGCGCTTTCTTGGCTCGCGCCCTATCTCCGTTCGCGAGCCTTTTTCTCAGCTCCTACCTGCAACGGTTCGGTCGTGTTCTCAAATTGTTGATAGGGTGAAATTAAATCGGGGTTCCGAATT